>NZ_CP156060.1:107500-407500 GCF_039778605.1 Flavobacterium sp. WV_118_3
ATGGTAAAGACTTTCCTGGAAAAAAAAGGATTTGCGGTTCACAATGTTTTTTCGGCTAAAGAGGCCGAAGGAATATTGGAAAACGAAACATTCGACGTTGTATTGACCGACATCAGATTGCCGGATAAAGACGGTATTGAGCTGTTGCAATTAATAAAAGCAAAGTCATTTCAGACGCAGGTTATTTTGATGACGGGTTATACCGAAATTAAAACCGCTGTTAATGCAATTAAAATGGGCGCTTTCGATTATGTTGGAAAGCCGATTAATCCCGATGAAATTCTGCATACGATTCATCAGTCTTTAAAGAAAAAAGCTAGTCCGGTTGTAGAAGAGCCCATTGAAACGGATTCCAAGACACCTGCTAAATCCAAGACACCTTCACAAAATAACACATTTCCATTTGTAAAAGGAATTAGTGATCATTCAAGTCAGTTACACGATTATATCGAATTGGTGGCACCTACCAATATGTCGGTATTGATCATTGGTGATAGCGGAACCGGTAAAGAATATATTGCCCATAGTATACACGTACAAAGCAAACGTAAAGACAAACCGTTTATCGCGGTCGACTGTGGAGCGATTCCAAAGGAGTTGGCTTCAAGTGAGTTTTTTGGACATCTAAAAGGTTCGTTTACTGGCGCTTTTAACGACAAAACAGGACATTTTGAAGCAGCTAATGGCGGAACTTTATTTCTGGATGAAGTCGGAAACCTGTCGTATGAAGTGCAGATTCAGTTATTGCGTGCCTTACAGGAACGTAAGATCAAACCGGTAGGAAGTAATAATGAAATAGGTGTCGATATACGCGTGATTGCGGCGACAAATGAGGACTTGCAGGAAGCGGTCAAAAAAGGCGATTTCCGGGAAGATTTATACCATCGTCTGAATGAATTCAGTATTAAAGCACCACGACTATCCGAAAGAAAAAATGATATCCTGATTTTTGCCAATCATTTTCTGGAAATGGCCAATCACGATCTTGAAAAAGAGGTACAGGGCTTTTCCCAACCGGTAACGGATTTGTTTTTAACTTACGATTGGCCGGGAAATCTTCGGGAAATGAAAAACATTATCAAACGTTCGGTGTTGCTGACTAAAGGGGATATGGTGCTGAAAGAAGTGCTGCCTCAGGAAATGTTCGACACTCCGTATCAGGAAAAAACCGAAAGTGAATTCCAACTATATTCATCTAAAGATGAAGAAAAGGCGATTCTCGATGCGTTGGAACGGGCGCGTTTTAATAAAACCAAGGCGGCTCAGTTGTTAGGAATCGACCGGAAAACCTTATACAATAAAATCAAACTTTATAATATCGAGCTTTAACGGATTTCAAATTTTAGTTTCTCGATTAATACTTCCAATTGATCAATGATCGATTGTACATATTCCTTTTGATTGACCTTTTGGAAGTCAAGCGTTTTGTCTTCCAAAGGGATTAAAAGGGCCACAATAGATTGTACTTCCATTTGTTTAAGCATCGGGATTAGTTTATGCGCCAATTGCGCAATTGCTTCCTGATCATCATTTGTAACGGCTGTTTGTAAGCTTTCAATATTGTCTTTACAACTGCTGATAAAGGCCGTTATGATACTCTCTAATGCTTTACGGTCGTTTTGCGTAAACTGATTCAAACTACTAAGATTGTACAGTTGGTGGTTACGATGTTGGTTCTGGTCGTATTTGATTTCATGAACCAGGCGTCCTTCGAAAATGGATTGTATCTGATTCAATAAGTCTTTTAATTGTATCGGTTTGGGATGAAAGGTCTCAAATCCTTTTTTGATAAAATCTTCAAATACCAAATCACGTTTACCGGTTAAAGCGATAACAGGTATGGAAGTCAGATTTGGATTGCTTTTTATCGCTTCAACCAGTTCAAAACCATCCATTTTGGGCATCTGAATGTCTGAGATGATCAGATCAAACGGAGTTTTTAGTAGCATGGCGACTACTTTTGTAGCATCCGGAGTGGTAGTCACCTGAACTGAATAAGAGGCCAGAATTTCTTCCATTAATTTTAATTGCATAACGTCATCGTCTACAATCAGGATCTTTTTGTCTTGTAAAAAATCGTATGCCGTGGTGTCATTTTCGGAAGATGGATGTAAAACCGATTGTTCGGCAGGGATATTCGGAATACGAACGGTAAATGTCGAACCTTGATGTTCTTCGCTTTCCAGTGTAATGGTTCCGCCTAAAAGTTCGATAATCCGTTTGGCAATCGTAAGTCCAAGTCCGGTTCCACCGTATTTTTTTTCGATTCCGGAATGCGCCTGCGTAAATTCTTTAAAAACGTCCTTTTGTTTGTTTTTCGCAATCCCAATCCCGGTATCGCTGACTTTAATCGAAATCCAGTCCGAATCCAGCCCGGCTGTTACGACTACTTGTCCTTCGGGTGTAAATTTGATGGCGTTCGTCACCAGGTTGGTCAGTACTTGTTTGATACGGTACGGATCGGAAATAAAAAGGCTATCCAGTTCCTTTTGAATATTCCATTGCAATTGAATGCCTTTATTTGTTGCATTCGGAACCAAAGGTTGACAACTGTTTTCGATCAGGTCTTTAAAATTAAAGTTGATGTTCTCGATTTTGATTTTGTTGTTTTCTAATTTCGAAAAGTCAATCAGATCGTTAACCAGTTTGAGGATATAATGGGACGAGTGTTTAATATTGTCCAGATATTGTAGCTGTTTTGGAGAAACGGGCGTGTTTTTTAGCAGGTCGGAAAAGCCGATAACACTACCCAATGGCGTCTGGATATCGTGCGTCACGGTAGCCAAAAGCATGGTTTTGCTTCGGAGTAGATCTTCTTTTTCTGAATTAAGCCGTTCCAATTGCATCCGGTATTTTTGGTTCTTCTGTAAATCACGCACAATAATTAAGCCAAAAAGAATCACGAGTAAAAGGGCGACCGCTCCAATCCACGCAATATTTTTGGTGGTTTTGCTAATGGCAAATTTTGATTCGTTGATGGTTTGATAGGATTTCTGGAGGATTTCTTTTTCAACGGATATCAGGACATTCCGCAGCTGATCGGAAATAACGCGGTTTTCTTCCAGTAATTTTTGTTCCCTTTTAAAGAGTTGATTTTTGATGTTATTTTCTTTGGTGACCACATCCGAAATAATTTTTTCGAAAGCCAAAACCAGCGAATCATTCGAAACCGGAAGGACACTCAACGAATCCCGTTGGTGTGGATTTAGTACATTATCGAGGAATTTCCGGATCTGCGAATTGTTTCGCGCCCGACTAATCGGTTGGAAGTTTAAAACCAAAGAATCCTTAACGTTATAAATTTTAGTTATGGCTTTGTCCAGGTTGTTTTCGTGACTGTATTTTTTTCGGAAGTTTAAAATGTCCCCAATACTTCTTCGTTTCTTCTTTAAAAGCATTTGTATCGAGTCGAATTTTACTAGTTGGTTGTCATCGGCACCTTCTTTAATCGTTTCAATTTCGGAATTGATACTGTCCAGTAAGCGGTAATATTCGTTGATGGTGGTTTTGTTTTCGGTGAGCATCGCCGATCGGCCGATGGCTTCCGAAGTATAAAGGTTGGTTACGACATTACTGATCCTCAGGATTTTTTTGTTTTCTTCCGATGTTGTCTCTTTCGGAGTGGCCAGTTTTAGAATTTCGGAATAGATATACCAAACCGAAATCACTGCGATAACAATCAGGAAAATATATCCCAAAACAACTTTAAATTGTAATGACTTGGCTCTTTTATCCATTTTATAAAGATACTCGATCTGCTTTTGTAATCAAAAAAAAAGTCCAACGCAATGTTGGACTCCTTTATTGTGACGGGTTTGAAATTAAGAAACCAAACCTCTTGAAATTACAATTCTTTGGATTTCAGAAGTTCCTTCGTAAATCTGAGTGATCTTCGCATCACGCATCATACGCTCTACATGGTACTCTCTTACATATCCGTTTCCACCGTGAATCTGAACAGCCTCGATAGTCGTATCCATTGCTACCTGTGATGCATATAATTTTGCCATCGCTCCGGAATGTGAAATATCCTGTCCGGCATCTTTTTCACAAGCGGCTTTAAAACACAACATTCTCGCTGCAGTGATTTGTGTTGCCATATCGGCCAATTTAAAAGCAATTGCCTGGTGTTTGAAGATTTCTTTACCGAAAGCTTTACGTTCCTGTGAGTATTTTAACGCCAATTCGTAAGCTCCGGAAGCAATTCCCAATGCCTGAGAAGCAATTCCGATACGACCACCGTTTAATACACCCATTGCAAAGTTAAATCCGAAACCGTCGGCACCAATTCTGTTTTCTTTTGGTACTTTAACATCGGTAAACATTAACGAATGCGTGTCGGATCCGCGGATTCCCATTTTTTGTTCTTTTGGACCGATTTCGAAACCTGCCCATCCTCTTTCAACGATAAAAGCATTGATTCCTTTGTGTCCTTTTTCTACGTCCGTTTGTGCGATTACAATATACGTAGAAGCAGTATTACCATTGGTAATCCAGTTTTTAGTTCCGTTTAACAAATAATGATCTCCCATATCGATGGCAGTCGTTTTTTGTGATGTAGCATCCGATCCGGCTTCCGGCTCTGATAAACAGAACGCTCCGATAACCTCACCTTTAGCAAGTGGCACTAAATATTTTTCTTTTTGTTCTTCGTTACAGTATTTTTCAAGACCGGCACATACTAATGAGTTGTTAACTGACATTACTACTGCAGCAGAAGCATCAATTTTCGCGATTTCTTCCATAGCCAATACGTAAGAAACACTGTCCAATCCGGCTCCACCATATTTAGGGTCAACCATCATTCCCAAAAATCCTAGTTCGGCCATCTTTTTAACCTGTTCTTCAGGGAATTTCTGGTGTTCATCTCTTTCAATTACGCCCGGTAGTAATTCGGTTTGAGCAAAATCACGAGCAGCCTGCTGTATCATCAAATGCTCTTCAGTCAGTTTAAAATCCATTTCTTATAAGTTATTTTGTTTGAATGTTCTTTAAAAAAGTTCCCAAATATAGCGTATAAATGTCATACTTTCAACTGGATTGCCTAATTTTAACCCATGCAAAATAGTGTCTATAACGTTATCGGAGTCATGTCCGGAACTTCCCTCGACGGGATCGATCTGGCAGCTATCACTTTTACGCTGGAAAACCAACAGTGGCAATTTCAAATCCAACAATGTGAAACGGTTCCGTATTCGGAAGAATGGATCGGATGGCTGCGCGAAGCCGTTGGTTATACACCGTTGCAACTCGAAATGTTAAATGAAAATTACACCGTTTTACTCGCCGGTGTAATCCGCGATTTTATCCAAAAAAATGATATCCAGAAATTGGACGCGGTATGTTCCCACGGACATACGATTTTGCACCAACCACAAAACGGACTGACACTTCAGATCGGAAACCTGCCGAAAATCGCTGAACTGATCGGACATAAAGTGGTTTGCGATTTCCGGGTCGACGATGTAGCGCTCGGCGGACAAGGTGCGCCCTTGGTTCCAATTGGCGACCGACTTTTGTTTGCCGATTATAACTACTGTCTAAACCTAGGCGGTTTTTCCAATGTTTCGTTTGAAGAAAACAACAATCGGATTGCCTTCGATATTTCGCCCGTTAATACGGTGTTGAATTGTTATGCGGAAAAATTAGGTTATGCCTACGACGACCGGGGAAAATTGGCCGCTAAAGGAAAGGTCTCGGAAAAACTGATGCAGGAGCTGAATGCGTTACCGTTTTATCAGGCGAAACATCCCAAATCGTTGGGTTTTGAATTTGTAAAAGAAACCGTTTTTCCTCTGATTGAGCAGTATGAATTACCGGAATTGGATGTGTTGGCGACATTTACCCATCATATCGCCTTTCAGGTTGGACAAGCATTGCCGGTACCAAAAGGAAATTTACTGATCACCGGAGGTGGTGCCTATAATCATTTTCTGATTGAGTTGATCAAGGAAAATTTACCCGAAATGAAAATCACTGCTCCCGATACCAAAACAATCGAATTTAAAGAAGCGCTGATCTTTGGTTTGCTGGGTGTTTTAAAGCTTCGCAACCAAATAAATGTACTGGCCAGCGTGACCGGAGCGCGTCAGAATCACAGTTCCGGAAGAATTTATGATATAGCGTAAAAACTTTGAGATTGTAAGAGTTTCAGGTTATATTTGTGCCACTTAAAAAACAACAATACAATAAATAATTACATAAAATGAAAGATTTATTAAAGAAATTCGAAAATAAAGAGCCGGAAGTAGTATTCCATTGGAAAGATGCGGAAACGGAAGCGGAAGGATGGACAGTGATCAACTCATTAAGAGGTGGTGCTGCCGGAGGTGGAACCCGTATGCGTAAAGGTTTGGATATGAACGAGGTATTGTCACTTGCCAAAACAATGGAAGTGAAGTTTTCGGTTTCGGGACCTGCGATTGGCGGTGCAAAATCTGGAATTAATTTTGATCCAAACGATCCAAGAAAAAAAGGCGTGTTACAACGTTGGTATAAAGCGGTTTCGCCTTTGTTAAAAAGCTATTACGGAACCGGTGGGGATTTAAATGTGGACGAAATCCACGAAGTGATCCCGATGACAGAAGAATGTGGGGTTTGGCATCCGCAAGAAGGGGTTTTCAACGGACATTTTAAGCCAACGGAAGCCGATAAAATTAACCGTATCGGACAATTACGTCAGGGTGTGGTAAAAGTGATTGAAAACACAACGTTTTCTCCGGATATCAACAGAAAATATACCGTTGCTGATATGATCACTGGATATGGTGTGGCGCAAGCGGTACGTCATTTCTATGATATCTATGGTGGAAGTGTACAAGGTAAAAAAGCAATTGTACAAGGTTTTGGTAACGTAGGTTCGGCTGCGGCGTTCTACTTAGCTGAAATGGGTGCGAAAGTGGTTGGAATTATCGATAGAGACGGAGGGTTGATCAACGAAGAAGGATTCTCTTTCGAAGAGATCAGAACTTTATTCTTAAACAAAGACGGAAACAAATTGGTGGCCGATAACATGATTCCTTTCGAAGAAATCAATGCTAAAATCTGGAACCTGGGTGCGGAAATCTTTACTCCGTGTGCAGCGTCAAGATTGGTGATAAAAGAACAAGTTGATCAAATGATTGCATCCGGATTGGAAGTGATTTCATGTGGTGCGAATGTTCCGTTTGCCGATAAAGAGATTTTCTTCGGTCCGATTATGGAAGAAACCGATAGCAAAGTAAGTTTAATTCCGGACTTTATTTCCAACTGTGGAATGGCTCGTGTATTTGCTTATTTTATGGAGAAAAAAGTTCAAATGACAGATGAGTCGATTTTTAACGATACATCGGATATCATTCGTACAGCCATCGAAAAAGTTCACGCGCTTAACCCGGAGAAGAAAAATATCAGTGCAACAGCTTTTGAAATAGCATTAAAACAACTTTTATAATAGCTAAAACGCCCAACAATTTGTTGGGCGTTTTTTTTTAATAATAATTATTTACCTTTATTGCCGTTATAAAGAAAAAAGGAATACTATTTGCTAGACCTTTTGATACAGTTTATTTAGCGAAATAATGAAAGGACTCGAAACAGAACAGGAAAAGAAATCGTTTGTGATTACAACCGTATTATGTGGTGTGATTATCGCATTGTTGTTTCTTTTAAAATTTTCGTCCACGTTGGATATTATGCAGCTTGAAGGTGGCGGTGGCGGTGGAATTGCCGTAAATTTTGGTGACAGTGAGGTCGGTTCCGGTAAAAATTTACAGAGCGAAGTACTCAATGTATCCAATCATACCAAAGCAACTCCGGTTACTCCGGCGCCACAAGAGGAAATTATCGGTCAGGATTATGACGATGCTCCGGTAGTGGCGACAACCAAAAAAGTAGAGAAAACAAAAGTAACCCCAAAACCGGTGGATAAACCGGTACCGACTCCGGAAAAACCAAAACCATCCAAATCGACAACCGATGCGTTGGCGAATTTGATGAACGGTTCCAAATCCGGTGGTGATGGCGATGATAACGCCAGTGGAAATAAAGGAAAACTTAACGGTGATAAAAATGCTTCCGGCTATTATGGCGGTGGCGGTTCCGGAAATGGAAAAGGATCGGGTAACGGTGACGGCGAAGGTCCGGGTTCCGGTAACGGAAAAGGTGGCGGTTATGGAAATGGTAACGGTACGGGAGTTGGAAATTACCAATTGGCCGGGCGTAAAGCGATTTCAAAACCAAGCCCAAAATATACTTGCAATGAAGAAGGTCAGGTAGCGGTAGCCATCGAAGTAGATCGAAATGGAAAAGTAATTGGTGTCGAACCCGGTGTACGTGGAACGACCAATGCGGCCAAATGTTTGTTGGATCAGGCGCGAATAGCCGCTATGCAAACCAAATTCGATGCGAATCCAGGGGCACCCGACAAACAGGTGGGGAAAATTATATATAACTTCAAGTTGACAGAGTAAAGATTTCTTTACTCTTTTTTCTTTTATAGCCAATGAATTATCAGGAAACGTTAGACTGGATGTTTGCACAATTGCCAATGTTCCAGCAGCAAGGCGCCTCAGCCTATAAAAAAGATTTGACCAATACGGTTTTACTGTGTCAAGAATTGGGAAATCCGGAAACTAAAATCAAAACGATACATATTGCCGGAACCAATGGTAAAGGATCCACTTCTTCCATGATCGCTTCGGTTTTACAGGAAGCGGGATATAAAGTCGGTTTGTATACGTCGCCCCATTTAAAGGATTTCCGGGAGCGGATTAAGATTAATGGTGTTGAAATACCCGAAGACTTTGTGTGTGATTTTATCGCGCTGCACAAGGCTTTTTTCGAAAACAATCAGTTGAGTTTTTTTGAAATGACTGTAGGTTTAGCCTTCGATTATTTTGAAAAGGAAAAAGTAGACGTGGCCGTTATTGAAGTCGGTATGGGCGGTCGATTGGATTCAACGAATGTGATCACGCCTTTGGTGTCGGTCATCACGAATATAGGTTTTGACCATACACAGTTTTTAGGAACGACCTATCGCGAGATTGCGTTCGAAAAAGCCGGGATTATTAAACCCGGTATTCCAGTGGTTATAGGGGAATATAATGAGGAAACCCAACCGGTTTTTATAGGAAAAGCGACGGAATGTGATTCGGAGCTTTATTTTGCTTCCGATTTGATCACTCGGGATTATCCTGGCGCTTTATTGGGCGATTACCAATTCCATAATAAAAAGACGGTAGTACAGACGGTCGAAATTCTAAAGCGCTTTTTTACGATTACCGAACAAAACCTGGAAAACGGTTTGCTGAATGTGGTAAAGAATACGCAGTTACGAGGTAGATGGGAGCAAATCCATTCGAATCCGAAAGTGATTTGCGATACAGCACATAACAGTCACGGATTAAAAATTGTCTTAAACCAGATACAAAAAGAAAAATTTGACCGCTTATATTTCGTTTTGGGTGTGGTAAATGATAAAGATTTGGATTCTATTTTGCCGTTATTCCCTAAAAATGCAACTTATTTTTTCTGTAAACCGAATGTGCCAAGAGGATTGGAGGCTACAATTTTACAACAAAAAGCAAGCGAATTCGGGCTTATGGGTTCGGCATTCGATTCGGTGTCAGCTGCTTATGGGGAGGCCTTGCGTATGGCAGGCTCAGCCGATTTTATCTATGTTGGTGGGAGTACTTTTGTTGTAGCGGAAATTTTATAAATTTTTCCGGTTTTTGTTTGCAGATCTAAAAAACTGTCCTATATTTGCACTCGTAATCAGGAACACAATTGCTGACTACAAAAAAACATAAGGGCGATTAGCTCAGCTGGTTCAGAGCACCTCGTTTACACCGAGGGGGTCGGGGGTTCGAACCCCTCATCGCCCACAGATTTTAAAAACTCCAACAGAAATGTTGGAGTTTTTTGTTTTATACTTTTTGCGATTAGTTCAACTGGGTTGGAGCATTCCGATTTTATCGGAAGTGGTCGAGGGTTCGAACCTCCCGATATAACGGGACAGGCTCTCATCGCCCACAGATTTTAAAACTCCAACATTTCTGTTGGAGTTTTTTGTTTTTCTGTTGTTATGAATTTTGTTGTATACATTTTATTTAGCGAAAGTAAAAATAGATTCTATATTGGATTTACGTCTAATTTGGAAGAACGGCTTATTCGACATAATCAAAAAAGCAAGGGTTTTACCGGAAATGTAAACGATTGGAAAGTTGTTTACACAGAAAATTATGAAACCAAAGAACTTGCTCATAATAGAGAATTACAAATTAAATCATGGAAAAGCAGAATTAAAATTCTGGAGTTGATTAAAAATAAAGATTAGCGCAACTGGTTTGGAGCATTCCGATTTTATCGGAAGTGGTCGGGGGAGAACCTCTATTGTCCACAATTTTACAAAAAAGTCCTGATTTTTAAAATCCTGACTTTTTAGATTTCTCTTTTGGCTATAAATTATAAAGCAATAGTATAAGTGTTTCATGGATGATTGGAAGAAGCACTTTTATGTTTTACAATAACTACAAAAATATTCTTCGAATAGCCAACTTATGTTGTTCAATGCCTTATAAATCTCATACGCTATATCTTTATTGCTAAGGTATCTTTCTATCCCGTGTTTATTGTTTGTATAATTATTTATGTTTCCATTGTTACCCATCGCGGGGCCCGATTCCAAAATACATTCTACTGCAAAGACGGAATCCAATAGCCTTATAAATAGTTCAATAACATTACTTCTGATAATTTTGAACCTTGAAAATATAAATTTTAAAGTTCGTTTTAGAGCAATATAACGAAGTTGAAAAAGACCGTACCAAAGAGCTGTTTTCTTTTTCAAAAGTGTGTAAGTCGTAGGTGGTATCGATCGCTTTTATAGGTGTCGAACGGTATCCAATGACAGGTTGCTCTAAAAGTTACAATCAAAAAGTATGAGCCATTTGACCCTTCCAGCTGAAAGTATTCAGAAAAAATATGTAGAAAAAGAGGTACTCACTACCAAAAATAGTGAGTATACTAAAACAAAAAAAGAACATGTAAACCATCATTCTCTGAATAAAGAAATGGAATGGTTGGAAGCGCTCATAGCGATGCGTTGTAAGGAACTGTTTTTAAAAGGGAAAACAACGGATGAAACCTTTGAGAAAATTCCGGAATTGCCAGTGGTTGATCATAACTCACCCTATGGTACGATCGTCAATACGTATAACCTCCAGGAGATGGACCGGGTTTTACTGGTGCTAGGCGTTGCGTCGGCACATTATCCATCGTTATTTAAGTCGTTTATTCAAATAGAAGAAACGAATAATGCATTGGCAATCGATGTGGGAGGCGAATATAACCGAGCCAGTCGGACATTTAAACCAACTTTCCAAACGGCTCTTTTTTTACTCGCCGGCAAGGATTTATCGTTATGGTCCCGTTATAATGCACAACTCCTTGACGGAAGTGTTGTATTGCAAAATGATATTATTTACAATCGTAGCACTACCGATTTTATTCATGGGCAAATTGAATTGGATACGGCTTATTCCGGATATTTTTTATCGGGTAAAAAACCACGACTGGATCATGGAAATTATTTCCCGGGAAGTTTATACGAGTCGGATCTGACATTAGATGATATTGTTTTAGAACCAATGGTACGCGAACAAATAAAACCGATAGGGCAGTATATCAAAGCGTTGGAAAGTGGTTTTTTTAAAAGTGACAACCACCATTTTAAATCCGGATTTATGGCCTTGTTTTATGGTCCGCCGGGAACCGGAAAAACAATGTTGGCCGGAATACTTGCAAATACGTATGGTATCGATATGTACCACGTTGACCTTTCTCAGGTGGTGAGTAAATACATTGGAGAGACGGAAAAAAATCTTGAAATGCTTTTTAACCGACTACAAGGTAAAAACTGCATGCTTTTCTTTGATGAAGCCGATTCGTTATTTGGAAAGCGTTCCGATGTAAAAGATGCCCACGATCGGTATGCGAATCAGGAAGTATCGTATTTGCTGCAACGTATCGAAAAATTTGATGGACTTACGATTTTGGCTTCCAACTTTGAAAACAACATGGATGATGCTTTTAAACGTCGTATCGATTTGTCTATAAATGTAATCCGGCCAACAGAAGCAACCCGGGAAGCACTTTGGAAACAATACCTGCCTAAAAATGTAACATTCGAAAGCGAACCGTTTTTAAAACACCTGTCTAAAGAATATTCCTATACGGGTGCCAATATTAAGAACATTATGAAAAATGTCGCCATAGCGTTACATAGCTCGGGCGAGACGATTATTACGCACGATTTGATCAGCCCGTTTTTAGCCATAGAAAGCGAAAAAGCTTTCGGGAAAAATCAGGCCCGGGTACATCCATTTATACGAAAAACCGAATAGAACCTACCTAAAATCTTTTATAACGATACTGTTATACACCAATTAGCAAGATATGACCAGAAAAAAAACATTTGCGCCCAGGACAAAAAAGAAGGAGGAGCAATCAAGCGCGTATTCACAAGCTGGCAACAAAACAAAAGTGAAAATCACGGATCAGGATGCCGCCATACGAATAAAAGAAAATGAAGTTACCGGACTGACCTACGACGGGTTTAAGAACCAGGCTTTTAATAAAATTGAAAAAGGCTTTTCCACTTTGGAGTTTTCTGAAAGTGGACTTGCGGTTTTGGAAGTTAACAAAGTACTTCATCAGTTAGGTTACACGACATCCGAAAAACAAACCGTTTTTTTAGAAAATACACAAAATGCGCTGACCACTTTTCAGAAGGATCATGGAATTGCGCCTTCGGGTATTTTTGATAAGAGCACTTTACTCATAATGAATCAGGTGCTAAGTGCCACACAGGAAAATGAAAGTGAGGATGAAGGCCTTTCTATTCCGGAACGGGCAAAAATGTTATATGAAGGATTTACCTACAAAGTGGCTTACATTTTTGGAGCTACGGACGAAGACAAGATATTTCGTGCTTTAGAGAACCTTTCTTCAGTTAATAGAATAGAACTTATTGCCTATTATGATAAAGAGTACAGTTCCAAAAGGAAGAAAGGATTGGTGGAAGAACTATACGACGAACTAGGAAACAGTGATCTTTATAAAGCGATAAATCTATTGTATGCCGATTATGAAGAACCGCAGAAAGAAAAACCAAAGGAGGAACAAGAGCAAAGCACAACGACCAATGAAATGGGCGGTCTGGAGTTTGGGGTAACGAACCTGGAGACAGTTCATGTTACTTCGAAACATCCTTGGATTAATGCTAAAACAAAGTATACCATTGAAGGCTCTAAAATTGAGTTTGATTGTGTCTTCGATTACCCAACGGGATCATTTCGCTCGTTGGATGAAAAACTCGTATTGCCACGAGTAGTCCGCAAAGTACTGGTTCAAAAAAATAATAGGGTTTACGATCTTTTTGCGACGCCCTATTTTCGTGCCGCTAATAATGCTTATCAGGATGGAAGGGTGATTAATAGCTTTTCGATAGGTGCCTACGATCCGGGTGTCTATACGTTTATGTTCATTATTGAAGATACAAAGAAAAAAGAATTCAGTGCCTATACGACTACACATGAGGTTAAAACCCTTGCCGATGCGGCTACAGAGGAGTTGTCGTCGAATGAAACGCAAAATTATAATGATTTCAGACAACAAGTAGCCTTTGTTGAGCAAAATCTGTCGAAAAGTGCCGATAAAGACCAGAAAACCGATCCGAATTTTTATATACAAGCGAAAAGTTTTACCGAGAATCCAGCCAGAATGGCAAGTGAAAGTGGAAGTTATGTTCCACAATTATATTATTCTCTACAAGGAAAAGTTAACACTAAAGATAACCATTATTTTTGGTTTGCAGAAATTACAACACCAAAAGAAATGGCTAGTGGTGCGAGTGCATTATTAGGAGCGGATTATGCTAGGGATGCCGTTGTACATGGTTATCAAAGAGGGGAATACTACGGTAAAGATGGCTGGAAAATGAATTCGTCACAACCAGCTGCTACGTTTTTAGGAACGATGACCGGGGTTTTTGTGATTCATTGTGTGGAATTAGATAAAGACAACAAACCAACCGAGCGCTATGCGTCCTACCGACAAGTGGTATTGCCAAGTGAGGATTATGAAACCCTTCAAAAGTTTAAAAAATATAAAAAAGACATTGATACCAGTTTTAATGCAATTAAACCGGGAACAGCGGTAGAAGTAAATGCGATCGCTATAGAAACCAAAACGACTAAAACGATAGCACTGAATTTATTTTTAGGAAAAAGCAAAAACAATCCGGGGAATTATGTTTTATCCGACCTTACACCGGGAGTCGAACATAAACGTACATACGAAGGAAAAAGTATAAAAGAATTATTTGAAAGTTTTGATAGCAAAAATACCTATCCGGATGGTATGCTGGCCTACGAAATTCCGGCAAACGATTTTGGCTATCCTACTTTAAAAGGGAATTTCACTACAAATGGGGCTTCGTTCTTTGAAACGGTTTCTTCGGGAGCCGGTTGGGCGTCGTTAGGATTGGCAGTAGCCGGAATAGTAGCTTCGTTTACCCCGGCAGCACCAATTGCACCGTTCTTGTTTGTGGCTTCCGGAGCAACTGGAGCTACTTCCGGAGCGGCTAGTATTATGGATAAAATGGAAAAAGGAACCCTTACATCCGAAACCTTAGCCCTAGATACCATCATGATTGCTTCTAGCTTTTTGGCCATTGGAGGTGCCATGTCCCGAATCGCTTATAAAGGAGTACCAATTGTTAAAATATCGGCAACGGGATTGCGCTATATTGTGATAACCGACCTTGCCTTAAATGGTACGGCGGGTATTATGATTACTGTCGACGGTCTGGAGAGCATAAAAGCGATCAATGCTAATGATCAACTAACGACATCCGAAAAAATTGATGCCACGGTTAGGATCGTAGCGCAATTAACCTTAACTACGGGATTGTTGGTGTTGAGTAGTAAAAACTTAAAAGGAGCAGAAATAGAACAGCTTCCGGTTGAAAAAAAGAAAACAGTAACAACAAAACAAAAATTCAACCCGGAACAACACGCTGAATTTATGGATACTCCAGAAAATTTACCACGAGGAAAAGCTCCAAAACCGACGGAAAATAAAATTACAGAAACGGAAGCGCCGAAAAAGAAACAGGCTACTTCCAAACCACAAATAGAAACCGTTCCGACTAAAAATTACCCGACAGAAACGGAGTCGCAAAACTTTGAAAAAGCCTTAGAGTCGGCAGATCCTAATGTTCGCGCCGAGATCAATAAAATGAATACGGAAGAGTTTGATAACCTTAAAAGAGGTTATAAAGATAATCCGAAAGCCTTTACCGAAGCTTTAAAAAGTTATGACAGTTTCTTTGGCGATACTGGATGGCATAAATTTTGGAAAAATACACCCGACATCATAAATTCGCTAGATGATATTGATAAATTAAAACGCGAAAATAAATTATTGCCAACCGGGGATGCTACCGATATTGAACTGGCTTCGGTTCACGCTTTTACAGTTGATGGAGGATTTATAAATACACCAGCTCGTTTTATGCCTTCCTGGTGGGGTGAATACAATACTCAGGTATATAAAAATTTAAAAAGCGCTCTGGACAAACTGAGAAAAGTTAAAGAACGAAATATGGGAGGGAAAATAGTATTTAGCGGACGTACGGAAACCTTAGAGTATTTTAACAACACATTAAAAAAAGGAAAAGGGACAGAAGTTGCTTTTAAAGGGATGGTATCCGGTTCATTAGATGATAAAGTGGCCGAAGGATTTATCGAGCTTTCAGCTAAAAATGCAGGAATAACAGCAGAAACGGCAGGAACAGCAGAAGTAGTTAAAAAAGTAGCCATTATTAGAAAAATACGAACTGCAGAAGGAGTTTATATTGATGACTTGTCCGATTGGGGGAAAAACTTCGGAAAAATAAGACATGCCGATGCGAATCCGCCATCAACAATGATACAGGAAGAAGTACTTATGAATGAAGGGTATTTTCTTCAAATGACGGAACCCAAGTATACCAAGACCGTTAATGGTATAGACCATTATGAGATCGAATACAAAGAATTAGTAAAACCATTAAAATAAAGAAATATGATTTTTGCCATATACGATTTTACTCCTTTTAAAAACGAATTACCCGAGTTTAATTTAAGATTATTATTAAATATAGAGGATTTAAATAATGCTATTTTTGACGAAGTGTTTGCGGTACTTACACCACCACAGCAAAAACAATATAGTGTTTATAAAACGTCTGAAGAAGCTCAAAAATACAGAGAAGAACGAAATGCAAAACTGCCTTATGTCGATCTTGCTAATTTACCCGAAGTCTTTGACGAAGATTTACTACAAAAAATGTGGGTATATGATAAAGATGAAGATGTTAGAGGAGCGATATTTGATTTGCTATCGGAAGATCAAAAAGGTCAGATTGTACGATTTAACTCAAAAATACGGGAAGAAGAAAAAGCCAGAAGTCGCGCCTTAATGTCGGACGAGGAAAAGAGAAAAGAACAGGAATGGTGGGATAATTATAATGCCGATCCAACACCACGCTTTTTCGGGAATATGGGGGAACCGGATACCGTAACCGGCTATATTTTAAAATATGGTTTTAATCCCATAACACGCGAACCGGAAACTATTGAAAGTTTTAATCAAAAGTATACCATCGATCCCAAAACAGGCGATCCTATTCCAAAAGAAAACCAGGAATAGTACCTGTACCTATTGCTTATAGTTGAACACCAGTAATAAATTGTAAAAACCACAACACAAAAAGTTGTGGTTTTTATTTTTTAATAGCTTTTGTTAGATTTAAAACAGGAAAGTCCATAAAAGATAATAATATATTGCATTTTTAATATACAAAATATACCGTATTTAAAAACTTTGAGTATTTTTATGACATTCAAAATAGCGGTAAATACTTACAAACCGCAGACGATGATCAAATAGCGTAAAGGAATTATTACCGAATAACCCTTTAAATCGGAAGGGCGTAATCCCGGAGCAGTTTTACAACAAGTTTAGTCAACCAAATACCTTAAAATATGGATTTCCAACAAGAACTCGATGCCATTTTTGAGATCATAAAAGACACGCTTCCCACTGGCGTGACGTTCACTTGCTATAGCATTCCTTCCTATTCCGGTCGCGGAACAACGGGTAAGTCCTATTTTGCCCTTATCGACGGAAAGGTAAATCGCGAAGCAATTCCCGATGCGTTGAATCACGACCGCGAACATCGCAATAATGAGATCAATCAACGTGTCAGAAAAGCCCAATTCGATATTACCGTTGAGCAGGAGCCGGGACGTTTTGTTCTCTTTTCTATTTCAAAAGAAAACGGATATACCTATAAAATCGCCACGCCGGAAGAATTGCTTTTCCATACCAAATTAGACCTGATGCAAAATGTTGATCACGGTGCACGCAAGGAAAGTTTTGCCGAAGTGGCTCCGGATAAAAAAACCGGAAAACCGGACGTGGTCGGCCGACAAAAAATCTATTACGAAAACGGAGACGTCAAGGAATATAGCGGCACACCAGTTTCCGATTTTGCAAGAGCAGCTTTCCACGCGCTCGATGGAAAACTGAAGTTCGTGTATGCCATGGCTTCCAAAACCGAGGTCATCATCAAAACAACACCTGCAATTCCAGGCGTTACGGAATTATATGAATTCAACGAAGACCTGACGTTGGATGCTTCCAAAATCGAAAATATTTACGAATTCCTGGAGTCGTTTAGCGAAGCTAAAATCGAAAAAGCGATCGAAGCACTTCAGGCAAATCCGGAATTCAAAGCAAAAGCCGAAAAACGCTATGGTCAGTTGATCAAAACAAGAGTCGGAGAAGACGCGGGTATCGAAAGTTTTGAAAAAGCCGCCTTGTCGCGTAAGGAAATCGAACTGTTTAGCGACTGGCATTTTGCCGAAAATGTGATTTCGCTTGGGCGTATGGATGAAGACGAATGCCGCACTGTTGTCGATTTTATCGGAAGTTTGGTGATGAGTCATCTGGATATTCACGAGTTTAAAGCACAAATGGAAGCGACTGAAAACGAAATGGAGCTGCGGGAGGTATATTATTCCGCTTCCCAAAAAGTCAAAGCGGGAATGTTGGCCGAAGCGAATGTGTATGGTGGCAGCTGGTTCGGACAAATAAGCACCCTGCTGGCGAATCATAAGGTCGAAAAACTCATGTTCGAAAAAACACATTTCAAAATCGAAAGCAGCGATGCACTTAAGGCGTTTATGTTCTATATGTGTCTTAATAATGGTGTCAGTATGTATTTCGACATCTACCAATCGTATCTCTACGACCTTACGGAATTCTTCTGGTTTTTACCGGCTTTACCAAGAACGGCTTGGGGCGAAACCGACTTTGTGTTACCGGAACTTACACTAAAATTCAGACGAAAAGCCTATTACAGAATCAACGACGACGGCGAATGGCTTCGAAAAAGTCCAAAACCGGCTGGCGTTGCATAAGCTATAAAACTCATTTCCGAATTTTTCGGAGCCCTTAACCAACCAAACTACAATGGCTACACAAATGTATGAGGTACAGTGGAACGACGCTGTATTAGAAAAACCAATAGTTACCAAACAAGAAATAATGGAGTATTGCCGCCATTTTGGACAGGCAACACCCGAACTTCACGAATTCCTGACGCGTTTCGATTTCGACGAATGGAAATGCATGCAGATTGCTTTCGATTATGTTTACGGTAAACATTCCGAAAAAAACGGCGGCGTGGGGAGTGATGCCGTGGCCTATCTCGGGCTTATTGCCACGACCTTTCTGTCGCGCGAAGGCGAAGCACAACTACAGGAATATGTTGGTAAGGAGCGCTTTATATATCCCGAAAACAATCGTACGTCGTTCCAGGTTTTCGACGATTGTCCGCTTTGGATTATCCAGGTTGTAAAAAAGGAACAGCACTATGCCGATTGTCTGTTTTTTATGCCTGCCGTTTTCTGGAAAGACGCACAAATGCGCGACGATTCCTATGGTTATGAGAAATACACCGTTAGTGATCATAACAAATGGTACGGTGACTTTACCCAAAACGAGCGCCCAATTCAGTATTGGCGCAGACGAATTGGTTCGTATGCCCCGAATTTTATCGAACGCGAAGGAACCAAAATTGATTTTGGATTAGGACTTCCCGTTTTCGACAAATGGCAAAACCGTATCGTGTATTACGATATCAGAGCGTCCGAAAACATGTATTTCCACGATCTTGCTAATCCGGAAATCCGACACGAAGCAAAAGGTTATCTGGTGGATTCGCATAATGGTTATTTTTTGAGCACACCGGAAGGATACCATTTCGGACAAAAAGGAAGTCTGCTGATCACCGACAAGCAATTCAAAAAAATTTCCAAGACCAAAACCAACGTCTATAATTCGTTTGAAAACGATTTCTGGAATGTTTTTCTCGATACAAAAGGGATCGTGATGACCAATAAAGAGACAAACGAAGAAAGACAGTTTAAATACAAAGAAGTTAATTTAACCAACAATATTGGTGGGAATAACAGCACCGAGCTTTCGATTTGGGCGACAGACGATAACACCGTTTGTTTTTTCGAAGGTCGCAATTTTATTACGATCGATAAAGATTTTAATGTCAGTGTCGTTTCACCGCGTAAGGAATTCAAAAAAGAAATCCCGGCTTATTTTTATAGTTGTTTTATTCGGAACAAATCGCTTGAACTTTCCCAAAACCGCCGACTGTTCTTTACGAGCGAAGGTGTCATGATGATAAATGCCAACGGAACTCTCGAATATTTGAATCCGAAGCTTACTGAAATCACAGGAGAAGCGATTTTTTATAACGGTATCAAAGACGAAACCTTAGGCGGAATCTGGTTTGTTACTGCCAACGACCGACTGGTTTTTACGGATGAAAATTTCGAAAAAGGCTACGTGTTTAACTTTACCGAACAAGTTTCCGATCCGCTTCGAAGCGACAATTATTATGCGCAACTTTATTTCGATAATGAACAAAATCTATGGACTTCGTTCTATCGCAATACACTTTATAAAATCAACCGAAAGGAATTGGAAAACAAGCTTAAAACGGCTGTCGCATATGTTCCAAAACAACTTCAAACGCTCTAAAAAAACATGGCTACACAAATTTACGAACTGGATTGGGACGATACGCCCGCGGGAAAATTCAGATTATCGAAACCGGAAATTGTCGCGT
This sequence comes from Flavobacterium sp. WV_118_3, assembly GCF_039778605.1. NCBI lineage: Bacteria > Pseudomonadati > Bacteroidota > Flavobacteriia > Flavobacteriales > Flavobacteriaceae > Flavobacterium > Flavobacterium sp. WV_118_3. Next base: position 127,737 of record NZ_CP156060.1, read on the forward strand.
ATGTTCGGCATTTCGGACAAGACACCAACGAACTGCACGAATTCCTGACGCGTTTCGACTTTGATGAGTGGGTTTGCATGGAACTATTTGTCGACTACATCTACGGAAAATCGACTAAAAGCGGTGAAGTGGGCAGTGATGCCGTACAATATCTAAATATCGTTTCGGGTACTTTTTTTTCCGAAGAAGCCGAACTCGCGCTTCATAATTATATCGGATACAACAACAATAGATTTGAATACAATTACGACGGATCGCCACCATTTGCGACGTTTCCGGATTGTCCGCTTTGGGTGATCCAGATTACGAGTCAGGAAAAACAGTCGTCGAGTGCGATTTTTTTCATGCCGGCAATTTGGTGGAAAGAGGCGAATATGACCAGCGAATCGTATGCCGACAGTCATTTTACCGTGAATTCGAAATGGAACCAATGGTATAATGATCCTTTCGGGAAAAACCAGCATCAGAATAGGTATTGGAAAAACCGAATCGGAAGTTATTCACCGAATTTTATCGCGCGCGAAAGTGGCTCGACGATTTTGTTCAATAACTATAAAATCCATTTCGATACCTTTAGAAATCGATTGCTGATACAGGAATCGCAATTGGAAGCCATGTCTTATTACAATTTGTCGGATTTTAAAACCGAACATAAAACGCAGAATTTCCTTAAAGATAGCGCAAACGGATTTATCGAAAGTTCGGCTGATGGCTATCGTTTTTATACCGAAACAAAACTGTTGGTCACCGATGCGGATTTTAACGTGATTTCAGAATCGGCTTCCAAAGTGGTCAATTGTTACGAAGATGATTTCTGGAAAATTGTACTCGATAACAAAGGTGTTTTGATGACGAAAAAGGAATCGGGAGACGAAAAACGTTTTAAATATAGCGAACTGAAACTGACGACTTCGGCTTTTTCGAACAACCCGGATAGCTTGACAATTTATGTGAATGCGAACCGTTCGGTGATTTTCTTCGAAAAACAGCTTTCGATTGTCGACACGTCGTTTACGGTTACGAACCTGAATCTGGATAGTTTGTTTAAAAAAGAAATTGCACCGTATTATTACGATAACGGCCAAAAAAGACAGCTTGTAGCACTTTCTGCCGAAAGACAATTACTACTGACCCATAACGGTGTTTTTGAATTGGGAAGCGACGAAAAACCAAAATTGATCAACCAAAAGCTAAAGGAAATCACGGGCGAAGTTTTGTTTTATAGTGCGATAAAAGACGATGCTTTAAACGGAATCTGGTTTGTGGCTGGTATCGATCGTTTGGTTTTTACCGATGTGAATTTCGAAAAAGGCTATGTGTTTAATTTCACCGAACAAGACCTTACGGACAAGTACTTCAATGATTACCGTTGGAGCGAGCTCTTTTTGGATCAGGATGGGAATTTATGGTACTCGCTTTTTGGACCGGAACTTAAAAAAATCGCCAGAAAGGAACTCGAATCGAAATTAAAAACGGCAGTAGCCTACGCTCCAAAACAACATAAAACGCACTAAAAATAATGGCTACACAAATTTACGAACTTGGGTGGAACGATACGCCCGCGGGAAAGTTTAGATTATCCAAACCGGAAATTGTCGCGTATGTTCGGCATTTCGGACAAGATACCAAAGAACTGCACGAATTCCTGACACGCTTTGACTTTGAAGAATGGGTTTGTATGGAACTTTTTGTGGATTATGTTTACGGGCGAGTGGACAAAAGCGGTGAAGTAGGAAGTGATGCCGTGGAATATCTAAGCATCGTTTCGGGTACTTTTTTTACCGAAGAAGCCGAACTCGCGCTTCATAATTATGTGGGATTCAACAAAAATAAATTTGAATACAACTACACCGGATCGCCACCATTCGCGCCGTTCCCGGATTGTCCGCTTTGGATTATTCAGATTACGAGTCAGAAAAAACAGTCGTCGAGTGCGATTTTTTTCATGCCGGCAATTTGGTGGAAAGATGCGAATATGACCAGCGAATCGTATGCCGACACTCATTATACAGTGGATTGGAGAGGAAACGAGTGGTATAATGGTTCGTTCGATAAAAACCAGGATCGGTGTACCTATTGGCGAAATCGAATCGGGAGTTATGCGCCGAATTTTATCGCGCGCGAAAGTGGTGCGATAATTCCGTTCGTTTACCGTGATATTCATTTAGATACCTTTAGAAATCGGGTTTTTATACCGGATTCCCGATCGGAAGAGATGCGTTATTACGATTTATCGGATTTTAAAACCGAGCATAAAACGCAGAATTTCCTTAAAGATAGCGAGCTCGGATTTATCGAAAGTTCGGCCGAAGGGTATCGTTTTTATACCGACAAAAAACTGTTGATCACCGATGCAGACTTTAACGTGATTTCAGAATCCGCTTCTAAAATCGTTAATATTTATGAAGACGATTTCTGGAAAGTAGTGCTCGATAACAAAGGGGTTTGGATGACAAACAAGGAATCGGGAGAAGAAAAGCGTTTTAAATATAGCGAGCTTAAATTAACGACTTCGATCTATTCGAATAACCCGAATAGTTTGACAATTTATGTGAATGCGAACCGTTCGGTGATTTTCTTCGGAACCCAAAATCTGCTTTCCATTGTCGACACTTCATTTACGGTCACAAACATGAGTTTGGAGCGTTTGTTTAAAAAAGAAATCGCGCCGTATTATTATAATAACCGCCAGGTAAGAAAGTTTTTTGCACTTTCTGCCGAAAGACAATTACTACTAACCGATAGCGGCGTTTTCGAATTGGGAAGTGACGAAAAACCAAAAATGATCAGCCAAAAGCTAAAGGAAATCACAGGCGAAGTTTTGTTCTATAACGCGATAAAAGACGATACTTTAAACGGTATCTGGTTTGTGGCCGGTATGGATCGTTTGGTTTTTACCGACCTGAATTTCGAAAAAGGCTATGTATTTAATTTCACCGAACAAGACCTTTCGGACGAATACATCAATTCTTACCGTTGGAGCCAGCTCTTTTGGGATCAGGATGGGGATTTATGGTATTCGCTTTTTGGACAGACACTTAAAAAAATCGCCAGAAAGGAATTGGAGTCGAAATTAAAAACGGCAATCGCTTTTGCAAAATAAAAACTATGGAAACAGAGGAATTATTACGAACGTTTATAATTGAAGAAGAAAAGGAACTGAATCGGGAATTGGTACATTTTTCGGGCGAGCAAGGCCACAACTTCCGAAGCGAAAATTATTCGGCGTTGGTCAAAGCATTTCCGAAAGCTGTAAAACTGCTGCAACCACAGGAATTGGAATCGTTTTATTTCCATTATATGCGAATGGGGGTACTTCCGTTAAAAGGAATTGAAAAGACATATGCCCTTTGGGAAGCGGCCTACCGAAAGCAGTCCATTTTTATCGATAAGAAAAAATACGATACGTTTTTTACCCATTGGCAATCACTTAAAGGCTTGTTTGTTTTTGGGTATGATTATCGATTGGAACTGGATCAAAATAACGGTTATGACGATTATGTCCGATACCGTGCTGTTTTCGAAAAGATCAATTCGTATACGAGCCTACCCGGAATGCTGGCAAAACCACATTTATTTTCGGAATTCGGTGCGGATCAAGATGTGGTAAACCGGATTTCAAAAACCGTTTTGGCACTCGAATTTATCCATGACCATTATTGGAATGGAACTCCCGACGGCCATTATAATTATACCAATCTGGTGTTTTGGGGATTGATGTTCGTATTGGTTTCCAGTGATTCCGAAGTCGCCAAAGACACTATTTCACAATTTAAAAAAGCGGATTCTTTACCAAAATTCGACGACCAGATGGAAATTCTAACGCGTTTCGAAACCGCAGCGCGTACATTCAAAAACAAAAAATAAAGTATCTTTTTTGATAAAGATTTCGGATTGAGAATCACACGAAACGAAATAGTTATCCAAATTTGAGACCAACCAAAAACAAAATATTATGGAAAAAATGACGCTTAAAGAAGCCCAATCCATTCTTAAAAAACACAATCTCGAAGCCGAAGGAAAACATCTTTTCGACGCTTTTGGAAATATTAAGCTATTCGAAGCGCTTTTGGTCGCGGGTGCTGATGCGAATCATTTTAATACCTATTTCAATGTTCCGATTCTTTCATTAGCCTATAGCCGACAAGAATATACCAATTTCCGACTGCTTTTGGAATATGGCGCGAATCCCGATACGCCTTCGAGTGTGTTTGAGAATCGTGAACCGATTATTTTCGAGATTGCTTCTCCACAAAAAGGCGTTGACGGTTTTCTTTACCTTATGATCAAAGCTGGAATCGACTTGAATCAGATGCATCCGGAGTCGGGATATACATTGTTGCAACACGCGGCGAGCCGCTATTTTGTTTCGCTTGAAAACCTCGAACATCTGATCGCGAAAGGAGCGGATCCGAATCTACCAAACCGCGATGGACAGACACTTTACGACTTGATTGACAACGGGAAAATCAATCTTCGAAAATGGGTTTTACTGGCTTTAAAGAAACATCAAACGGGTTATGTGGAACGTCCGGTCGAATTCCAGCTTGTTGCGCCACCTCAAAAACCGGAATGGGCCACACATTTTTATTATCCGCGTGGTTCGTTCCGCATTGTAAAAGTGCTTGATAAAACGGAAGATACGCTTACGGTACGAATGTATAGAACCCAGCAACACGACATCGATTTTCCGAGAACACATACCGATGCACTTGTGATCATTTTTTCGCTTTTGGAACATTCCAACACACCATCGGTATGGAAAGATGCGGTTTCGGTATTCTATTTCGAGAATGATCATGCTGCTTTGGCACGTGATTATATCCAATCGCATATCGTTTCGGATTTCGATCTGACGTTCCGCCCGGACCTTTGGAAGGAAAAAGGATATAAAACGCTAGAGGAGACGTCGGAAGAAGAACGGGAACAATTACAGCAGGCCACGATGACGATCACCGTAAAAGAACCGGAAATGCTCCGGACGATCGAAGTAGGGAGTTGGTGTAAAGTACCGGAGTTCAATGTGGCACCGCTTTGGTATCTTGAAAATAAGGCGACGTCTCAGTATTACTTTTTCTATATCAGCAATGGTGGCCGATGGATAGCAAAAGAAGGCGAAATCGGTACGGAAGCGAAAGGTAAAGTCATTGGTGGCATTGCCAGCGGCGGGTATTATAAAGAAGAATACATCCGGGCGGAAGCGTTCGTTTCAAAGAAATTTGAGGAAGGCTTTGAGCTCGTCTATAAAAATTTTGACACGGCCTATAACCTTGAAGAGGGAATCGAGAAATCGATGCGAGAAGTCAAAAACAACGAAAATAAAAATCAGGAGTATAGCGAAGCGGCATTTGAAGCTTTTGCGAACAAAGATGTTACAAAACTGGCGGAAATCCTTGGAAAAGGGATTCATCCGGATACCTTGAAAGACAATCATGGAAACACTGCACTTGAAGATGTTGGAGGAGCTTTGTATCTGGAACCAATTCATTTCGAAATGTTCAAACTGTTATTGGATTCCGGAGCCAATCCCAACGTAGCCAATTATGACGTACCGCTTATCCATAAAATCGCTTTACACGCCAAGGACGAAATTGCCGACGAAATGGTTCGGTGTCTCGTTGAAGCTGGTGCCGATACACAGGTTATTTCGAAGAGAGGAGCGCAATCGACCTTACAGTGTGCTTGTCGCGGAGGGATGCTTTGGTTTGTGGAACACTTGCTCGAAAACGGAGCGGATCCGAATTATAAAGATGAAGATGAAGCCAGAACGGCATTGCATTATGCTTTGGATGCCAGCAGAAACGCGGCTGCTATAATCGATTTGTTGCTTCAGTACGGAGCCGACAAGAATTCGCTTTATACGTTTTATCGTAGGGAAAATGCATTTGAATTGGCAGATACCATAGAAGCCGTACAGAAGCTTGTCGACTTAGGATTTGATATCAATATGCCAACGCAGCATAGTGATTATCCGGCTATTCTAACCGTTGCCAGAAGAGGTTCCGTGAAAATGTTCGATGCTTTTCTAAAATTGGGAGGCATGGACGAAATGCACCGCATTTTGAGTAGTCTTTGCGAACCGCTGGATCGAAACAGTCAATCCAAGATCAAAGAGCAAATCGAAAAGATGCGACTATTGCATAAACTGGGATATTCGCTAATTTCGGTTACGGACAATAATCCAATTGAGAATCTTGTCGACAGAAATCTTAAAAAACGCAAGAAAATTGCCAAATGGGAAGAACAAGCTTTGCTTGATCTTTGGGAAATGGATTGCGCACCGAGACGTTTGCACAAACTCAACGAACTGAACGAATATCTAACGAAAGTGAATAGCAAGCCGATGATGGAGAAATGCCAACAGCGCATTACCGAGATTCAAGCGGCCTTAAACTAATACAAGAGACCGATTTAAAATGGAAAATTATTACGCCAAAGCCGTCTCCCCATTCGGAATGGAATTTGAAATTCCCGTAACCGAAGAGGGCATGCTTCAGATATCGAGTGCGCTTAAAGTAAAATCACTTGAGACGAACGCGCTTCAGGTTTTTTGTCGGAACAATGAACTTCTAACGCTTATTGCTCCCCATGCGATTTCGGTTGGATGTAACAAAAATAAACTGACAGCGTTGCATCTCGAAAATGCCGAAAGTGTGCATTGTGGTGAAAACAAAATCACGGAACTTTATGCGCCGAAAGCCACCGTTGTAAAATGTTATATCAATCAATTAACCGAATTACGACTTGATAGCGCGGTGGAAATCGAGTGTTACGGAAACAACGATTTAAAGGCAATTTATGCGCCAAATTTGCGCAAGATCGACCGGTTTGAAGATCTCGTACAAACGGAAGATTTTGCTTCGCGCAAAGAAATCGACATCACCCTTAAAAATCATTTCGATCGCAGAAATCCGGAAGGATACACAACCGAAACCTTTGCTTTTGAAATTGCACTCGATCTGGACAAACCCAGAACGATCGATAACGTTGCGTTCGCGATATCGATTTACGATCCGGCGGTGCAGTTTGAGGTCTATCTTATGAAACGCAACGATGCATTCGATCTGAACGACAAAATTGCATTTCCTTTAGAGGTAGACAAATCGATGCGTTTTGCCTGTTCCGTTCCGATTCGATCGTACGAAACCGGTACGAAAAACCTGCTCGACATTATTCGGGAAATGCCCGAAAGTGAACGTGTATATGAACGGGAGTTTCATATTGATGTGACCTGTTATCTGGAAACTCAAAACACGCAGGATAAGTCTTTTACCAAAACGTTTGAGATCGATAACCCGTTTGCCGGGCGTTATCAATGGGATACGGATACGTTTACCGAACCCGCTATCATGGAACAGGACGCGAAGTTCCTATCGGAAGCGCTTACAAAAGTTACGGACGATCTTGAAGCAGCCTTGCTCGAACTTTTTGAAGAACATAAAGATGAGATTGCAGAAATTGCCGAATCTGTGGATGGTATTTCATACGATATTTTGCCACACGAACGCTACGCGGCGGTTTCCTTCCGAACTACCAAAGACGAAGAAAAATATAGTCCGGCCGATTGGGAGCACTATAGTTTATTGGAGTATAGAAACTGTAGGTCGGAAAAATTTAAGGTGGTTTCGAAAAGATTATTCCAATTGTTTTTCGAAATTCAGGCAAGCTCGGATGATTTTGAGGACATAGAAGCCGTTATCAACGATTTGTTGTTAACAGCAATTGCCAAAGCCGTTATACGTCCGTCGGTTGCCGAAAAACTGAGAGATTGCGGGATTTCGAACGCTCCAATACTTACGGACACTTTTGATACAACCGTGGAATATATTGTTTCGCTTTCCGAATACGGAGAAGAACCTTTTAATTATTGCGAATCGGTAATTTCGAATACCGAAACAAAACCGGTGGACAAACGTATCCGCCTTGATCAATTCTAAGATATGAAACAACTTAAAACCCGCGAATTGCTTTACGACGGAATGGAAGGCGAAGCACTTTACAACGAAAGTCACCACTTTTTTGGAAAAAGTTTTACGGTGACGGAAATCTTGCGAAATCCATTCGAGAGACTCAAAAGAAAAATCGATAATGAAGCCTACGAACAAATTATTTCGGAGGCCGGATTTATAGATATCGCTCCCTTTTTTAAACTTTCGGAAGAAGAAGGCCCGCTTTACCGTTCTCAGAACAAACAGTCGTTGTATTATGTGACTTGGTTGCATATGTTGTTTGTTTTTTCGTTTGGCGAAACGCAGCCGGCACGTTATCAGCTGTATTGCGAAGGCGTTTGGGAAATGTATAGGAATCGTTACGAAGATACACCCTAAGTTGTGATACAGAAAAAGCCTGTAAATACTACTTTACAGGCTTTTATTTGACGTAATGTTTCGAATTGTTATCGCTTAATCATTTTTTTGGTAAAGGAAATACCATCAGGAGTCGTTATTTTTAAAATGTAAGTTCCAGCAGCGAGATCAGCAATGTTTAGCAAATTGCTTTGGCTGGAGGTTCCAACAAATCGCCCATTTAGGTCAAATATGTCTACTTGTTTTATTTCTTTATCGAAATATACCGTTGAGGTAGCCGGGTTAGGGTAGAAGTTAAAATTGGAAGCTGTTGCCGGGTCGTTAAGACTTAAAACGTTTTCTACACTCACTACATTTTTGAAAGTCGATCCCCAAAGTCCCTGATTATCTTTTAGGCGAATGTTAAAAACATACAGCCCAACGGTACTGGGAACCGGTACACCATTGGAAAGGAATTTTTCATAGGCACTGTTGAAATTTCCATCAGCGGCTACAATTGGTGTTCCGTTGCCATAACCGGGATCGGTACCCCAAAAATATTCTCCCTGTACCACTTCAACAAGTCCTTCGGTTACCGAGGCTTCTACATTGACCACACTTGAAAAAGTGGATCCCCATAGATTTTGGTTGTCTTTAAAACGAATGTTGAATTTGTGCAAGCCAACACCCGGCAGGTTGAGGCCCGAAGCGGCAATTTTTTCGAAAGAGCTGTTAAAGTTCCCATCGGCGGCGGCAATTGCAATACCATTACCGTAACCCGGATCGGTATCCCAAAAATATTCGGCTTGTGATATGGCTACTTGCCCCTGAGCAAGGTTTGCCACAAAAAAAGCCATTACTATATAAAGTCGTTTTTTCATTTTTTTACCTGTACATTATTTAGAAAAACCAGAACCTGAAACATTTAATGGAGTACCGGTTGTGATTTTTCTCGGTACGTTTAAATAATTTATTTGCGCTCTGTTACCTGCGTCGGCAGGCCAGTAATTACTCCAGCTGTTGGAACCGCCTCCGTTTCCGGCATCATTTCGGGTCAAATCCAAATCGGTGTATTCTACTGCGGGAGAACCTGCGTTTACATTGGCACCGTTAACACTTTGATTGTTGGTATTGATGGTGAAGTTTCCCGAAGTATTTGATCCCTGATTGGTAACATTGTTTAAAGCAAAAGATCTTTGCGCCATGTTGTAATAGGCCGATACCGTTGCATTGGTGTTGTAATTATAGATCAGAAAATCACCGCCAAGTGCCAATACATTATTGTATATCGAAATATTTCCGGTATTTCCAGTGGACAGATTGATTGTAATACATTCCCCATATTGACCTCCGCCGTTGGTTTGTGTATCGGCAACATTATTGGCGATTTCATTGGTACTTCCGTTTTTTACACCCCAAATACTGATGGAACTTTGCGGAAGGAAGTTGTTTAGAATTTTAAATGTATAGTTTCTTTGGTAATTGGTAATGCCATAACTCACAAGATTAGCGATAATGTCTACACCATCTGTAGCCAAACTGGTGTCGTCCGTATGGGTTACAAACAGAGAACCCAAAGTATTACCAGTGCATCTCCCATGCGATATAATTGTTTCACTATCTACCGTACATCCGGAAATATTGGTCGTCGCATTGACCTGACCGGCATCTAAGAAACTTAAAGTAGAATTGAAAATATTTAAAGTGGTTCGGCCTCCGGTTGTGGCGCCGGAAATCGTAATACTATTGGCAATGGCATTGTGAAGGGTAACGACTCTTCCTGCCAGTGGTGTTATGACAACAGTTCCCTGTAATTTGTATTTCTGATAATTGGTTTCCGAAACAAAAGTCAACGACTTATTGATCGTTATGTTTTCAACATAAGCAGCATTTGCAGTTTTGGGTTTGATAATGATTCGGTCCCCGTTTGTTGCGGCTGTAATAGCGGCACTCACAGTTGCGTAAGCACCATTGGCGCCGTTTTCCCGAACATATAAATCGGCAGCAGAGGTTATTGTCGTAAACAGACTGGCGATGGCACTAAAAAGTACTATTTTTTTCATTGTGCTTTTTTAGGAATTGAATTTTAGTTGAAGGATAATCGGTTTGTAAAAAGAGTACCATTATTTTTTCACGGGATTCAAATGAAGGGTGAAAAAATAATGGTAAAGGGTATTGTTTTTATTTTTCCAGTTTCATCCAGAAATAATCGTTCCAACCTTCGATCAGTCTTGTTGGATCGGTATTTTTAGTTCTGTCCTGCTCCGGACTTTGTACGATTCTTTTGTCTTTTACAGCAAAGCTATATTTTCTTGGTTTTGCTTCTCCTTCAATGGATAGTTCCACTTTATAAGCACCGTCCGTAAGGTTGGCAAATTTGAATTCTCCCGGTTTGTCTACCAGTTTTAAAGCGCATCGGTATTCATTCCATTTGGCCTGTTCTACCTGAGCCACATTTGGTGCTCCCGTTCCGTATTGTTGTGCAAATGGCTTGTTGTCTTTTAGAACTTTTACGCTCCATTTTACACTTTTATTGGTTTTTCGGCTATTGGCCGGATCGGGCTTGAATTCTTCATGGTTAAGATAATATCCGAAAACCAGATTACCGGATTCATCATAATTCATATAGGCATAATCATTCCAAGGACCTCGGGTTACGTACATTTCATTCATCGTAGCGTAAGGGTCAGAGTTGGTCAGTTTTTGAATTTCGAAATTAAACGAATAGAACATTTTATCACCCGCGATAAAATCAAGTCGGTAGTCGCCCGTACCCCATTTTTGTACATCAATTTCGGTTCCGCCAACCCATTCACCATCACGTTTATATCGGCTGTCAGGAGTATTGTATTTTATTTTTTTACCATCGTCAAATTGTTGGAATCCGTCATATTCGAAGTACGTGATGTATTGGTCCCCTTTATACACTTTAATTTTTAGAAATTCGGACTGATCATGAACAGTGTTTACGGTAGCACCACTAGTTGTTTTGTTTGGGACAAAAGTAGCCGTATACCCGGAAAATCGGGTTAGACCACCGGTTCCTATTGATGTTCCGTACAATAAGGAATTAAAAGTAACGGCCGGCGTTTGTTTGTACATATTCCAGTCCAGTTTTAAGGAAGATGTTCCACTGGAAGCACCGCCTTTATTTTTTACCTTTTTGGCAACTTTTTCACCTGTATTAACAACTTCTTCGGCTTTTTTTGCAGTTTCTACTGCATTATTCGCCTGATTTGCAGTATTTCGGATTTTACCTAAAAGCTGCGCATTGGAGCTGGTAATCGAACCAAGCAATAGTCCAATGATTACTAATTTTTGTTTCATTTTTTTCTGATTATTGGTTGAATGCAAGACCTTAATTCGGAATTACGATGCAATAATAAATCAAAGAAAAATGAGAATTTTGACGAATGAATATCTGTTTGTTTTTGGAAGATATTCGTGGAAATTGGATGAAAATTCGTTTTTAGTACATTTATACATGAAGGTTTTCCAGCAGAACCAGAAACTCTTCTTTTTTTCGTACGGAAAGGGGAATGGAAGTCTTGTTTTTCATGACAACCGTATTACCGCCATCCGATTTAATAAAATGGTCGAAATAGGCCATATTGATCAGATGTGATTGGTGTGTTCTGAAGAAATTATGTGGTGCCAGCATCGTTTCGTATTCTTTCAGATTGGTCGAAACAACGAGCTTTGGTGCATTAATAAAATTAAAAGTAGTGTAATTTTTATCTGATTCGCAATGCACGATATCCTGAATATTGACCGAATAAATACGATCGGCCGTTTTAAGAACCAGCTTTTGCAAATTTTTAGGCCTTTCCAGATTGCTAAATAAGTTGTTGAGCTTTATGTCGAAAATTTCTTTGTTTATCGATTCTTCCGCTTTTTTAACGGCTTCCACCAAATCGGTCGCGTCCAGAGGCTTTAGCAGGTAATCAATGGCCGAAAAACGAAAAGCCCGGATAGCAAAGTCTTCGTAACCTGTAATGAAGATTACTTTAAAATGAATAGGTTGTAGCTTTTGAAGTAAATCAAAACCGGTTCCGTCGGGCATTTCCACGTCGAGAAAAACAATATCCGGCGCCAATTGTTTGATAAGGCTTACTCCTGATGTTACCGAATCGGCCTGGCCAATAATAGCAATATTGGGACAGTTTGATTTTATGGTGGCGATATTTTTCTTTCGGATGGTTTCAATATCGTCGATGACAACAGCTTTTAACATAGGGAATTAATTTTCGTAAATGTAAGGAATTTCAAAGGAAACTTTAGCACCCACAATATTGGTATGCTGATCCATAATATTATCGGTTTGTACCAGAAAATCCTGATTTTTGGTATAGCCAATCAAACGTTCTTTGGTGATGGTCATCGCCAATGATTTGTGATTGGTTGTTTTTTTGTCGGTTTCAAATCCTTTTCCGTTATCGGTGACTTCAAAGAATAATTTGGATTCCTTCAGATAAAAATGAATGGTAATCATACCTTCTTCCGATTTATTGCTTAAACCGTGTTTGATCGCATTTTCTATAAAAGGTTGCGTCAGCATTGGCGGTAAAAAGATGGTGTCGGCGTCAATACTCGCTTCGATAGAAATGGTATAACGGAATTTATTGTTGTATAAAAGTTGCTGAATCGCTAAATAATTCTGGGTCATTTCGACTTCTTCCGCCAATGAAATATAGTTTTCGTTGGAGTTTTCCAGAATCTGACGCGTTAGTTTGGAAAACTTACTCAGGTAATCGACTGCTTCTTTGTCTTGTTTGTCCTGAATTAGTCCCTGAATGTTATCGATCGAATTAAAAATAAAATGCGGATTCATTTGTGTTACCAACAACTTCTGTTTGATCTGGTCTTTTTCGAGAACCGTAATCGCTTGTTTTTGTTTGGTGTTTCGGTAATAAAAATAACCTCCTAAAAGGAACAATAAAAGCGCGCCCGAAAGTCCGATGAGCCAGTTGTTTTTAGCAGCCGTTTTCTTTTCGCCTTCGAGTTTAATGGCGGCTACTTTTTTGCCCTGAATTAATTTTTGATTCAGTGTTTTTTTTTCAAAATCATATTTCAGCTGTTGTTGCGCCAGTTTATTTCGGGAGGTTTCCAGTGCCGATTTCTTTTCGTTTTCCAGCTTGATGAACGATAAATGCTTTTGTTGTTCTAATTTAACAGCGGTTAATTTCTGTTGCTGCAGGATTTTTTGTTGCAGTTCCTTTTTCTCGAAATCATATTTCAGCTGTTGTTGTGCCAGTTGGTTTTTTGAGGCTTCCGTATTGCTCGAATCCTTTAGCACGATCCAGGCTTCGTACTTTTTAAGGGCCTTGTCATATTGTCCGCTTTCTTTGTAGATTCGATATAACAAGTTACTCATACCGGTTCTGGAGCCAATATTTTTTAATTTTAAAGCCAAAGTATACGATGTTTCACCATATTCAGCTGCTTTTGCATAACTTTTTGATTTGTAATAGATTCTGGCAGCATTTCCATACACACCTTGTCTGGAAAGGTCGTCTTTACATAAAGCCAATGCCTGATTCAGATAGATTTGTGCCTGGGCACTATCACCCATATCATTACTGGAATTCGCGAGCTGTACCAATACCAGCGATTCCGACTGTGGGTCATTGTTCTGTTTTATAGATTCATAGGCTCTAAGATAGCTTTTATGCGCTTCCGGGAGTTTTTTAAGTCGCGTGTAGGCAACACCTATATTGTTATTGAGAACAGCAATGTCACGTCGGTCACCGATACTCAATTCTGAGGCAGGGACATCATAATATGTCAGGGATTTTTTTAGGTAAAAAATGGCCTTTTCCCAGTCTTCTTGCACTATACATGTTGTACCGATTTCCATGTCAACGTGTGACACTCCCATTTTACTTTTGATGCTTTCATAGTATTTAAGCGCATTAAAAAAGTTCTCAAATGTTTTGGGCCAATCGGCTAATTTACGATAGTAGGTGCCTTTACCAATCATGGCCATAGCCATGGTTTTATAATCTTTCGTTTCTTTCCAATATTTTATAGCCAGATCAAAATGTTCCGGTGGATTACCCTCGCCATCAAAAATTTCTTTTTTGGCAACGTTGTAGTAATACACTCCGGCAGCATCCAAATATTTTTCCTTTACCTTCGGATTGAGGTTTTTTAATTTAAGTCCTTTGGAAAAAACAGGAGGTAATTGGTTGTAAAATGCAACGTGCTGTTTGCCCCAGGTGACCGAGTTATCCATTCCGGCAATAATAGTGTTTATTCGCACTGTATCGCTGATTTTAGGATTGGCAAGAATGACTTTTATAGAATCAATAGTCTTATCCTGAGAATAACAAACCGAAGAAATAAAGAAAAATACAATTACGGTGGTCAGCCAAGTAGTTTTATACATAAGAGAATTTTCGAGGTTATAAATTCGAGGTTAAATGTAAGTAATAAAAAAATAACTTTTTTGGAAATAAAGCACCAAATTCACTGCTTTACTGTTACGTATTTGTACGTAAATTTTTAAAGAATAACACTGTTTTGAGGTGTTAATTTCAATAAAAACAGATTCATTTTTTTGTTGTTAACTCTTGTAAAAAAAAAGAAGGCTGCATAACGAATTTTCATTGTACCGGGACTAAATTGTTATAAATGACTACAAATTTTCATTTACTCTTTTTATTGTAAGATTAAACTTTATCTTTAGCTTAAATTGATACGTATAACCTTAATTTATATCCCATTATAATGGATGCTACAAAACTAGAATTAATGCGCACCATAGGCGAAGCCTATAGCCCTTATCTTGAAACCGGAAAATTCTATCATAAAGATGTGATCAAAAGTAGCTACGGTTCTCAAAGCAGTGGTATGTTTTATACCAAAGACGGTATAAAATACAATCATAACACGCAACTCTCTGAAAAAGAACAAAAAGCGCTAAATAAAGAATTACGCGAATTACGCGATAATATCAATGGATTGCGCGGCACTGTCAACCTTGATGAGCTATACTACGACCTGCCCGGAAATACGAAGGTGCGGTTTACTTTTGTTAAGGATCAGCCGGTAGCAATGCAGGTGTATGGCGTGGCCGAACTTATTTTGGACTTAAAAGAAGAACTCTTGGAAAAGACCATGCGGGTTACCGATCAGGGTGCCTTTAAGAAAGCCGTGGGTATGGGGGAGTTTGTAGCACAGGCAGACGAGATTAATGTCGTAGGGAACTATAGCGTTGCGTTTGAAAACAAAACGTTTTCACGGGATTCTTTTTACGGACTAGGCCTTGATTTGTTGAATACGGCTCTTGAGGAACAACTACAGCGTATCTGGTTCCGACTGGAGGATGATACGATTACCGTACAAACCGAACCGGCATTTCCGGAACACGATCTGCATCCTATTGCGGATGCCTCTGTAGATCTGGATCCGGCTTACGCCAAAAGAAAAGAAGCGACGGCCGAGGCCATTCGCCTGCGTCACGAGTTTTTCAAGTCTCTGGGAACAATGCATGACGAAATACTGTATCTGAACATTGGTGGTTTTCGCGATCACAACTGGCCGGGCTATACGTCGGGATCGATCGCGGCTAAATTCCGTGTTATCTATACCGAAAATTCAACGATTGTAATCACCGACGGTCTTTCGGATATTTATGCCGACGAGCATCAGGATAAGGAAATGCAGTACAATGGGACGGGAGCGGAATATTATCTTGAATTTGACAGTGTTTTACCGTTCTATAAAGTAAGAGATCATTATGCGTTGGCTTTGCTTAACAGTGTCACGCAAGTGGCTTTGGGACATGGTAAGTTTAAAGATCTGATTGAAAAATTTGAATCACTTACTTTACAATTCACCGATGCCGATGTGGAAACCTGGGTGATTCGGGATAATGATTCCAATGACAAGGCAAATACGTTCTTTAACAAGACCCAGTATGATGGCAAGAAGCCATTTGGTACGTTGTTGACGATAGGTTCGAAAAACCTGCCGAAACACATCCGTTTGAATATTGAAGATGTTGCATTGATCAGCGTAAAGCCGTTCGGAAAAGAATGGTTTACTAAAGACAAACTTTTGCATTCGGATGAAGCGGTAAAAACAGCCGCGCGCATGAACATGATCAAAACATTTGAAGAAGACGGTTCGTTTAACACCATACCGCTTTCGTATCTATAATAATTTTAGTCACAATACAACATGAGCGATAACGACGAACAATATATTGCACATTATAACCTGAAACAACAGGCTATTGAAACAATTCTGGGGTCTTCGGCGGATGTGATAGGCCATGCTATTATTCCTTTTAGGGTAATTGCAGGTATGACACTGGGCGCTGTAGACATGCATTATTTTCCAAATCATGTGGAAGGAACCGGATTTACCACGATGGAGCTTATCCAGACGGACGGTACGGGACCGGTGCCGAATACTAACGGAACCTATGAGTTGATTGCCTTTACAAAGCAACCGTTTAATGATATCAACCAGGATCCGCCAACGGCATTCAATATGATGGAAAGACGTGTTTGCGAAAACTTTACCCAAATTGCAGGCGCCGCTCAGGAAAAGGCTTTTAATCCGTATGAGATTTGTCAGATATCCGGAAGCGACGGTAAGCCGCGATATATCCTATTTGATGTGTATCGGGAATTTGAAATTGAAGGGCATAAGCACCATCTGTTGCTTTGTATGGAACTATTCGAAGAAGAGCTAACAACCGTAGCCAATTTTGGTCATCAGGGTTTTCTTGAAATGTTGAAAATGATCAAAATTTACCCGTATAGCGATATGGATCGAAACTGGGTAGGAATGCGGAAATAACGCTGCTGAATTTAAAACGATACAACATGCAACAGGAACCTTTATTTATAACGGATATCACCATTGGAGCCGAAATCTATAAGGCGAAAATTTTTGGAAATGTCGATAAAACGACCAATTTTATTTATTATACCTTTCAATTGAGTGATGGAAGGCGTATTATGATTTCTAAATTTGACGGTGATAAATGGCTGATCACGAATAGTAATGACGGTACTGATGACCTGGCAGAGCAGCTGGGAAAATTAATTGATACCGAATAGCCTTTGTTAATTCTGAATTGATAAAAAAACGCCCGTTATATACGGGCGTTTTTATTGTGTTTTACTATTGCTTTAGTAAGGCAATATTCTTGATGTGGAAAAGGCTTGTAAATTTACTGGCATCATGTCCCCATTCGTTCGGTTTGGAGAAGGTAATGGAAATAGAATCCACGGTAATGCTTCTCCATAGATCCGGATTACTGAAATCAAGATTTCGATGTCCGTTAATGTGTTCAATTTTGAACAGACCTACTCTAGGGTTGTCAAAAATAATGTCTTTCAGACGTACTACTTTTCCGTGCATCTGACCCAGACTGTATAGTGCAAGCACTTCCATGCCATCCAACGCGTATTCGATCTCGTAATCGTCCGAAAGGATCAGTTTGCGTTGCTCCGCTGTAAAGGTAATTTCATCATCGTCATCGTCTTCTTCCAATGCAATGACGTTATTATAAATACTATCGCTAAAGTTGTCTTCCTCCTGATATTCCGGTTGTTGTTTGATTTCGTTATGATAAACCTCAACTTCCTGTGTCAGGGTAGGGTCGAATAAATCTAACGTTTCCTTTACATCGACTTCTCCTTCAATAAAAAAGGTAATGCCATTTGCTTTGGCACTGGCTGGTGTTTGGCCACCCCATTCGGCCAACGCGGCAGGTACGTCCATATCGTTGATGAAAAATGTGAAAGAAACTTCCCCTTCGGCTTCTAAAGCACATGGGAATTCATCGACAAACACACCGTTGCGTTGTGTACTAGCGCAATTTTCAGGGTTGCTGATGTCGGTTCCCAATACGATTTTTTCTTCCGTACCGTTTACAGTACGTTTGGCATAAAAAGTACCTTTTGTACCGATAATGGTCACGGCATCTTTACCAGCTTTTACATTTATAGTAGCTTTGATCATCGGATCGAAGTACGGCCATGGGCTCTCTACCCGTGTATATTCCAATTTTACGCCGGTGACACCCACCATGCTTTTAATTTTGTCAAAAAATCCCATAATTATTTTTAGTGTTTAATTTCTTTGTGGTTATCAGAATCTTTAAATTTTTTGAATGATCAGCTGTCTGTTTACGCTTTATACCGACCTTTATTTAAGAATCCGTATTGCTTTATTTTTAATGGTATTAGTACTGTGCCTTTATGGAGTAAACAAGCTAAAATAACAATAAAAATTATTGCTACAATACCGTGATAAAAAAGTTGTCACTAATTTCTTAATTTAATAAAGAATTCGTAATTTAAAAATGTGATATATAGCGGGATATTATATCAATCCATAGTGTATGATAAATTTTTCGGTTTCGAATCGTTCCGACAATTGTTACTTTTTGTATCGGATTCCCTGAAATCGTAAACTTTTAGACTCTAAACCCTTTTATAAGGGTGGCGTCTATGGTTTGGATATCCCGTTATAGTGTGCAAATTACGACTTAATAAGATGCCTGTATTTGTAAATGATTATTCGTAGTTGTTTATTGAAAGTTTGTAGGCGATTGTACTAAAAGCGTCCTGTTAGTCATCGGTAACGTACTGTATTTCCAACTGTGTCATTACACCGACCGTGCCATCTTCGAGGGTTATATTTTTTACGGTTACCGGAGCCTCAAGCCTTTCTGCGGTTATGCTTATATCCCGCAATTCCAAAATACGTTGTTGCTCACCGGGTTGTAACGGTCCGCCGGAGTCGCTTACGCAAATCAACAGTTTGTTGTCTTTTAACAGTAATTGTACGGCAATCGAATGTTGGTTGGAAGCTGTTATTCTTTTTATGGCATTGGTAAGCAACGGCTGCGTGAGCATTGGTGGAAGGTAAATGGCCTCGGTATTCATACCGTCGTCGTCAACCGTAAAATTAAAGCCGCCGGGATAAAGCAACTGCTGAACCGTGAGATAGTTGGTTATCATGGCGATCTCTTCATCCAGCGAAATAGAGTCGCCCGTACTGCTTTCCAGTATCTGTCGGGTCAGACGGGTGAATTTGGAAAGATAGGAGGCGGCTATATCCGGCTTGTCTTCCCGGATGAGGTTTTGTATGCTCTCGATCGATGACGTTATAAAATGGGGACTCATTTGTGTGAGTAGTAATTGCTGGCGTAAGGTAGCGCTCTTTTTGGATAGCAGTAGATTTTTCCTTTTGTTAAACCGGTACAATACCAATGTAACGGTAACCAGAAAAAGCGTTACAGCTACCGAAATGCCTATTTTTACGTTATTGCGGAAGCTTACTTGTTCCTGTTTTACCCGTTGTAGTTCGCGCTGCTGTTTAAGGAGCTTGTTTAGCGTTTCGACTCTTCCGGTTTTAAAGTTAAAGGCCATCTTATCGGTCGTAATTTTTTTCTGCGCGGCATCGTACCGTTCTTCAAGCAATTCGTGTTCCTTCAGATAACGGGAAGCGGTTTGAAAACGGTTCATCGCAAAATACAGCTCACCAAGGCAAAAGGCAGCTACCGAAAGCTGATCGTTGTTATTGGCGGCTAAGGCATCGCGGTACACGAGCTTTAATTGATGTTCTGCTTCTTTGTACTTTTTGTTAACGGTGCATATGTTTCCGTATTGGATACGGTTATCGTTCACATCTCCTTTGTCATACTGTAACGCAGCCTGTAAAGCCATCCGGAAATAGTGTTCGGCAATTTTGGTGTCATATACTGTAGTATAGGGTTCGATATAGCATTGCCCCAACGAATTGTAAATGTTATCCAGGTTGTACAATTCCGGTATTCTTTGTGCCAAAACCAACGCTTCTTTCAGCATGGGTATAGCCCGCGCGGTATTTATTTTTCGGTATACTTCTCCTTGTCGCCAAAGTGCCAGTTCCAGTAGGGTATCTTTTTTTAATGGTCTTAAAGCTTTTACAGCACTGTCGGCATAGATCATCACGTTGATTAACATTCCACGCTTTCGCCAACATGTTTCAAGGTTCATCAGACTTTTGGCAACGGTCTCCTTATCGTCTTGTTTTTGGAGGACTTCCACACATTCTTCGCCAAGTTTTATCGCGGTTTCGTAATTAGCGGTTTCGGTATACAGTGATGAAAGGTTATACAGACTCTGACCTAGTTTTTTGTCGAACTTGTGCTTTCGGCAAAGGGCTATGGCTTTCTGAAACAGCGATTCGGCTTTTTCAAAATTTCCTTTTTTATTGTAAGTCGTTCCCAAACGATTCAGAATGTCGACCTGCATTTCGGGCGAAGTTTTCCCGTTGTTATGTTGTGCAATCACTGTCTGCGGTAAAAACAACAGGAAACAGGAAACGAAGTATACAATACAGAATTGCTTCATGCAAGGTTGTTCTTTATTTTGTACGGAATCGCAAAACGGCTAACGGTTCCTTTTGCAATACCGTTATCAATGATGTTGGCGATTTCAATCGTCTCCTGTGTGGCATTGAGCCTTTCCGATGTAATTTTTGTAGCCATAGACCGGTGACCTTCTCTTGTTTCTCCGCTAAGGCCTTTTCCGTTATCGGTTACTTCAAAATAAAGCTTGTTGCGCTTTTTATAGAATCGGATTTGTATGCTGCCGTCTGTTTTTTTTCCGGCGATTCCGTGTTTTACAGCATTTTCGATAAATGGCTGCGTGAGCATCGGAGGAATGAAGGTTGTTTCGGTATCAATCCCGTCTTCTGCGATGATTTTATAATCGAAATTATTATAAAGCAGTTGTTGTATCGCCAGATAGTTCACCGTCATGTTGATTTCTTCTTTGAGACTAATGTATTGTCGCGAAGAGTTCTCCAGTATCTGAAGGGTAAGTTGTGAAAATTTCGAGAGATAAGCAACAGCTTCGTCATTTTTATCTTCGTAAATAAGGTTTTGTATGGTATCGACTGAGTTGAAGATAAAATGCGGATTCATTTGTGTAAGCAGTAATTGCTGTTTCAGTTCGTTGTTTCTGTTGGCCGTGATGGCTCTTTTCTGTCTGAAGTAAAAATGTAAAAATATCAAAAGAGTGATCAACACGATAATGGTAAATATAAAACCGAACAGGAATACGTTCTTTTTTGCATTCGCCTGTTGTGCTTCAATTTTTTGTGTTTCGGTGGTAGCCTGAAGAAGGCTGTTTTGCAGTGCCAGTTGTTCGGTATCGAATTTTACCGAACGGGCTTCGGTATTGGTAAGCATTGCCTCACTCATCAATCCCGTTTTGGCTTGTACCGCTTCTATTCGGTAACGATACGCCTGTTCGTAGTTGCCTTGTTTTTCATATAATTCTGCCAATAGCCGGTGGGCCAGAACATAATCTTCGCTTTCCTCGTCTAAGGGTTTTAACGCAATGCATTGCTCCAAAAAAGACTTCGCTTTTGGAATGTCGTTACCGGAAAGATAGCATTCTCCCAAATGCTTTAAAATGCGCATCCGGATATCGACATATCGATTTGTTTTTTCATGGGCCAATGCCGCGCGGTAATACTGTTTTGCCTTTTGGCAATTGCCGAGCATGGCATGGCAAAAGCCCAGTTGGTCCATTATGTAGGCTTTAGCATTATAAAAACCGGTGCCGGTTGTTACGGCAAGCGCTTCAGATAGTGGTTGTAATGCTTCGGCATATTTCTTCTGATGGATAAAAAAATTGGCATAAAGTACCTTGGCCGTAGCCGTGTTTTCTTTTTGATGCGCGTTTCTTTTGAGAATATTTAGTGCTTTATGGTGATAACCGGCTGCTTTGGTGTAATCTTTTTTAAATCCGAAGATTTGACCCATTACGCTGTAGCAATAGGCAATACCAATGGAGTCGTTAGACTGGCACATTCCTTCAAATGCTCTGGTAACCTGATAAAAGGCTTCGTCATATTGCCGGGATCTGACATAGGCTTGTGCGGTGCGATAGGCCGACCTGTCCCGAAGTGGTCTGTCGGCTATCATAAAGGCGACATCTACATCCGTTTGCGCAATAGCAGCCTTGTAGTTCTGTCCGGCTCTGCTGTAGGTATCGGCTACATATTGTAGTGAGTCGATGTGTTTATAATCCTGGGCATAAAGGAGACCGACCGCA
Source organism: Flavobacterium sp. WV_118_3 (assembly GCF_039778605.1). NCBI lineage: Bacteria > Pseudomonadati > Bacteroidota > Flavobacteriia > Flavobacteriales > Flavobacteriaceae > Flavobacterium > Flavobacterium sp. WV_118_3. The sequence goes on from NZ_CP156060.1 coordinate 150,097, forward strand.
TCGAAAAGAATGCAGTAAAATATATATAGCCACTTGATTTTAAAGCTTTTCATTATTTCCGGCGCTTCGGGTTTTTACAGCTCTTGCAATTAAAACTATAGCCGGGTAATACTGTTATTAGGTAGCATTACCCGGCGATAACAATGATGTCGTTTTACGGTTCCAATGAATACCCTCTGTCCTGTAACTCTTCAATTTCTTCGTCGGTCATTACGGCTCCTTTCTCTTTAAGTTGGGCAAAGAAATCTTTATTGTTGTAGTAAGCCATTCCCAGTATGCTTCTTTCGTTGAGTCCTATAAAATCGTCACTTTCAACAACGAGGTTCAGGTTTGATCCGGCGTCGATGAGCTTTTGGATAATAGTAGGGGATACTCCATGTTTGTTTATTGTATACGCCAGTGCGCTCCATCCCAAATTATCGGTTTTATTCGCATCTGCACCGCCTTTAAGCAGCGATTCAACGATTCGGGCATAGATAGCTGTAGCATTATGACAGGCTTCGGCAATCATAGTAAGCGGTGTTTTGCCGTCTTTGGTTTCATTAAGGTCTACGAATTGGTTATGAGCCATACGGTCTATTATTCGGTCATAACCTTTTTCAGGAAACCAGGAATCTTCAAAATTAAGCGCCAGATAAATAGAAGGGGCATTATCTCTAGTAACGGCACTCATTAGTGTCTGTATTTCATTAAAATCCCGATCGTCTATCGCCGATGTTAACGCATCATGCATTTGCTCGCGCGAAATAGAAGTGGAAGGATTTTCGGAAGTGCTTTTTTCTTTTTTCGGCTCGGCCTGATTGTTTTTTTTGAAAAAATGAAATAACCCCATAATTAACACGTTGAATTAGTTTGTTCTTGTATATCCTTTACCCAGCTTTTCGTTGATCAGCTTGTCGCGCTCCTTTTCGGCTTTTTGCACGGAATCCAATTCTTTTACATTTTTTTGACCGGCGGTTCCTGTTTTTCCGTAGGTAATATTTAATGCGGCGCCATTCTGTATAATCTGCCAGAACTTATCGCTTTTGGCATCTTTATAGTGAAGTAGTACTGCTTCGCCTTCTGCCACTTTTATTTCCGATTTATAATAGGAGGAAAGGTTCCATGCCGCGGTCTCATAACGCATTTTTTCTCTAAGGTGATACAGGTATTCCGCATCGGCAACTTCAAAATCCAGCGTGTACAAATCCTTCTCAAGCTTCCGCTTTACAGGTTTCGATAGTATTACCTTGTTGGCAACATCGATTACTTTTAATGGTTCGCTATCGAATTGTACATAATATTGACCGTTCGACATTCCGCTGGCTGAAACTTTTTTGCCATATTGCAACGCCAGTTCTTCGTTGTGTTTTTGCGAATATTCACGATCATTTCTTTTTTGTCCTTCCTCCGGTGTGATGTCGAGCTTCATACCGTCGTTATACTGATGCATTACATCGTATTCGTCTTTTCGCGGATGTTCGGTTACCAGTTTTTTCCATTCTTCTATTGGAATCGGAAGTTTATTGAAATAAGGTCTTTCAATGTGTCCCGTTTCAAGTAGTATTTGCAAAGCAAAGTCTTTAGAACCGATATCGCTTCCCGCATCGGGATGGTCTACGCGAACTTCTGCTGTTACTTTGGTTGCTTCAATGCTTTTTACCGTAATTGTGTATAGTGTTGCCATTTTAAATTATTTGTAGCGCTAAGGTATAGAAATATCCTGCGTTACAATTTGTTAATGAAGATTCGTCGGGAACAAATGTATATTTGTTTCTGAAAAATTACATTCCGTCCATTTGACGTAAAAATGCCTCGCGTTGTTCGTCTTCCCGTTTTTCGTAGGCATCAGCTTTTGCCTCGTCCTGCGGTACGCCTTCACCATAGCGATACATCAGACCCAGGGTTTCTGTTGCCCGTACATTTCCAAGCTGCGAAGCTTTGTCATACCAGGTTATCGCTTTCTCCATATCCTGCGGCATGTTGCTTCCTGTGGCATAAAAAGTACCCATATTATAGCAGGCTCTGTCACTGCCCGCATTGGCCGCTTTCAGGTTCCAGTTTGTTGCCGTTTCTGCATCGATTTCGGTTCCGATGCCGGTGGCGTAATAGACGTACAGTTCAAACATGGCATCGGCATTGCCTAACGCAGCCGATTTTTGATGGTAGTCGAACGATACGGCATAATCCGGAGACAACCAGGATTCGCCGTTGTAATACAGTAGCCCCAGTTCGTACAACGCTGGACTATAGTCTTTTTCGCCTAGCTCTTTGTAGATGTCAATATATATACCGAGCGTTTCTTCCCCAAAGAAGGGCATTGATTTCATCGATTCGAAATAATATTTTGTATCTCTGAATATTTGTTCGTGAGTGTATCTGCTAAAAGCATCATTGCTGATTATCGCTTTTAATTCGTCCTGATCAATACGTTCCATATTTTTTGATTGGATTATTATTTTAACGCTTCGAAATTTTTCAGCAATTTGTTGTATTCTTTTTTGTCAGACGGAGACGCTATCAGTGCTTCAATTTTTGGAAGCTGTATTTCGGCATCTGTTTTACGCTTGTGGTAAATCAGGAAGTCACCGTAGTTCCAGTTGTTAAGAAAATACGATTTAATAGCAATACTTTCTTTGTAATGCGCTTCGGCATTTGCCAGGTCTTTATTCATAAGATAGCAGGAAGCCAACTGATCATTTAGAAACGCTTTGTCAGTATCGTCCCATTCTTCGTTGAGTGCGTTTCGATATACATCGATCGCGTCCTGATATTTGCGACTCATGATCAGCTTTCCGGCCGTATTGATAAAAGGTGTAGTTCTGTTGCTGGTTTCCGGAAATGATGAATGGTCTGAAGTTGTAGCATTCGACATGGTTATCTCGCCATTAAAAACAGAATTCTTTAGGTAGTTAACCAGTTTCGCATCAGTATTGGTTTGATCAAAGAAATTTTGCAGCTGTTTGTAGTTGCCCTCGTTAAGTACCACATTGGCATTAACAGAATTACTAAGTTTGTCATAAAGCGGATCGATAAGTTTGCTACCCGAAATATTCATCTCGGCAAATACCTTTCTCAACAGATCCAATACCGCGATAAGGTGGACTTTCTGCTCGGGTTTTACATGGTTGTCATATGGGATTACAAATGCTTCTCCCAAAGCTCTTAAGGACGCATTGATTTCGCCGTCGTCAAATTTTTTCTTTGCATCGATCAGTTTTTCAGGTGCTTTTTTCAGATTCTTTTTTGAGGTGAACAACGAATAAATAATCAGGAGTGCAATCGCTCCTCCTCCAATGTAAAAATAATTCATAGTTAATTTAAGTCATAGTGGTTAATAAGATCGTTTTTAACTCCATCCGGATGAAATGATGAGTCTGGCAAAAATAGGCCGATTATTTATATAGCCAAATATTTACAAAAAAAATCATAAAAATTTTATATGAAGAAAAGATTCCGCTATTTCTTAGGTTGGATCAGTCGTTTGTGGAGTTCTGCATTTCGGTGTTGGATTATCCAACACATTTTGGGTATATCCGGGGTTGTTTTGTTTTAAAACCGAATGTGTTAAAAGAGATTAAAATATCTCTCTCATTTGTGACTTACTCTATATTTGTGCGAAATCATTCAATCATTAAACGCAGTTAAAATCAAATGAAACATTACTGTCTTACGTTTCTTCTGTTGCTTTCGGCTTATGGCTTTTCACAAAACCGATTACCGGTGATCAAAGCGAATGCCAAAACAGCAACAATTCAGGAAGTCGGGCAACCGCTAAAGAAATGGAATTTAAGTCCGGAAATTAAAATCGATGTCTTTACAACCAATAAGTTGGTACAACCGGTTACGGTAAAATTTAAAACGGATATCGATTCCATTAGTTTTAAATTAAAACCCGGGCAACAAAAAGATTTTATTGTTTTGCTCAATGGAAAGGATTCCTGTTATACCCGAATTCAAAGTCCTGAGGTGAAAAATTTTAGACGCGTACAACCGGAAGTTCACGATACGATCCCATTTGCCATTAATAAGCACAATACCAATTCGATTAAAGTGGTGTTAAACAAAATGGATACGTTAAATCTGAATTTCGATTCGGGTGCTACCGAAGTGGTGCTGATTGAAGAGGCCTTAAAAAACAAGGTGAAAAGCAAACTGGATCTGTATAATACGCTACATGACATTAAAGTTGGAAGCAGAACGTACCAATCGAAGGTTTACGATATCCAATTAGCAGGCCATGGTGTCGACGGTCTTTTAGGCTGGGATAATTTCGACGGTTATATTGTCGAGCTCAATTACGATAAAAATATCATGGTTGTGCATTCAAAACTGCCAAAAGCCGTAAAACAAAACAAAGCGGTTGACAAGTTTAAAATGAAATATTTTAATCAGGTATTTTATATCGAAGGCCGGATAACACAAGGCAGGAAGACCCTAAAAGACTGGTTTATGTTTGATACCGGATACCAGAAAACGGCTGTCCTGGACAATGATCTTTTAAACAAGTCGAAATTCCCGGTTGCTGAAATGGCAGTAATTCGTACAGATACACTTCTTGGTATAATGAAAAATAAGATTCCGGTGGTAACTTCCAAGCTGGAAAGCCTGAAAATAGGGAAGCACGAGCTGAAAAATGTACCGGCTCAGATTTTAACAACCAACAAACCGGTACGCGGTGCCAATGTTCATATTTTAGGAAGTGATGTTTTAAAGCGATTTAACACCTTTTTTGACTTTCAGGAAAATGTAGTTTATTTATTGCCGAATCAGTTGTATGAGGCTGACTATATTGAGAAAGCACCCTGAGAATTGGATTATAAAAAACGACCCGGATAGGTGTCGTTTTTTGTTTTTACAGTATTTTTTTTAGGATAGCAACACTTCGGGTCAATTCGTCTTTCGATGCCGAAGCAAAACCCAATCGGATCGAATTGGTGCTGTAATCCGAATATTGATGTGTTTTTCCATCGGATAGTAATAAACCTTTTCGAAGTGCTTTTTGAGCCAATGATTCCAGATTGATGGAATCGGCAAAAGTCGTCCAAACCGTCATACCACCTTCCGGAACGGTAAAAGTGACCGCATCGGATAATTCGTTGGTGAGTAAATCACAAAACAAATTCCGTCGTTCTTCATAAATGGCAATCGCTTTTCGTGTATAGCGCTGTAGTGTTCCGTCCTGTAAAATAGTGGCCATCGCATTGTCGAGCATATGATCGCCCTGTCGGTCCAATAAAATCCGAACCTGTGCCAGATGTTCGATCACGTTTTCCGCACCGACCAGATAGCCCATTCGAAAGGCTGGCGAAAAACTTTTGCTAAAAGAGCCGCAATACATCACCATTCCGTTTTCATCGGCGCTGGCTAAAGGTAATAACGGACGGTGTTTGTAATGAAAATCAAAATCGTAATCGTCTTCAAAAATGATAAAACCGTATTCATTGGCCAGTCGTAATAACTCCAAACGCCGGTCAATACGTAGGGAAACGGTTGTTGGATAATGATGGTGTGGGGTCACATAAACCATTCGCACTTTTTGCGTCCGACATATTTCTTTTAGCGCATCAACAACAATACCGTGTTCGTCGACCGGAATACCAATAAGATGTGCGCCGGCATGAAGAAAATTATGATCGGCTCTTTTCCAACCGGGAATTCCGGAAACCACTACATCGCCGGGGCGAATCAAAGCGGTACAAACCAGATTGATGCCCATTAGGGTTCCGCGTACGGAAAGTATATTCTGAGCGGTTGTTTTTAAGCCGCGTGTCGCGTTGAGGTACTCCGATAAAGTTTCCCGGTAATATTGCGGGCCGGCCGGATCGTTATAACTGCCAAACCGGTGGTAAAGTCCGCCGCGCGTGAGCTGGTTGCGGTAGGCGCGGTACAGTTCCTTTAAAGGCGCCAGACTCGGATCGGGATAACCGTCGTCCAGATGAAGCTCCGGTATAAAGATATCGGTTGCCTTATCCGGATAGTTTTGAAAGGGAATACTAAAGCCTGCTTTTTTCATAGCCGGTCTATGCCGATTGCCGGTTAGTGTTTCCGGTTCATGATCCACAAGATGGGCGGAGATAAAAGTACCACGACCGACAAAACTTTCTAACCATCCTTGCATTTGCAGTTCTTCATATGCCTTTCCTACGGTGATCCGGTTAATTTGCAATAGTCCGGCAAGATCTCTGGTAGAAGGTAGTTGCTGACCTGATCGGAGTGTGCCTTTTTTGATAAAATCAAGCAAAATATCAGCCAGTTGTAAGTATACCGGACGCGCTATAGAAGGATCAAGTACGATGTTTTCGAATAAAGAATGCAGTATTGGACTATTCATAATAATAGTATTGGATGATAAAGATAATCTATTATCAATTTAATTTTGACAGCACAAAAGAATAATTACAATGGAATTTACAATACGGGAATGCAAAGCAACCGATCTCGATACCTTGGTTGCCTTATGCGCGAAACATGCCGATTACGAACGGGCGACGTATGAGGCTCGTGGTAAAAAGGAAAAACTAAACGACGCTCTTTTTTCGGATAACAAAAAGTTATACGGTATTGTAGCGGAAGTGGCTGGTGAAGTGATCGGTTATGCGACCTATACATTTGATTTTTCCACCTGGGAGGCGCAAAAGTTTATTTATCTGGATTGTTTGTATCTGGAAGCCGCGTATCGTAATTTTGGAATCGGTCAAGCTTTGATGGAAAAAGTAATCGAAATCGGACAAACCCAAAATTGTATCAACATGCAATGGCAAACGCCTGATTTTAATGAAAAAGCCATCCGTTTTTACAAACGTATCGGCGGAATCGGGAAAGAAAAAGTACGGTTTACATTACCGATATAAACACAAAAAGCAAATAATATGGAAAAGATAATCATTCGGGAAATTACGCTTCAGGATATGGAAGTATGGCAAGCCTTGGCAAAAGAGACGTTTTTTGAAACGTTTTCGGAAAATAATTCCGCAGAAAACATGGAGCAGTATCTCGAAAATAGTTTTAATATTCCGAGGTTAACGGCCGAATTAAACAATCCGGATTCACAGTTTTTTATGGCTTGGGATGGGACAATGGCTGTCGGTTATCTAAAGTTAAATTCCGGAACAGCACAAACCGAATTGCAAGACGATACGGCTCTTGAGATCGAACGTATTTATGTGAAAAGCAGCTACCACGGACAAAAAGTGGGTCAGTTGCTATATGAAAAAGCATTGGACACGGCACAAAAGGATCGAAAAGCTTATGTATGGTTGGCCGTATGGGAAGAAAATCACCGGGCGATTCGATTTTATACCAAAAACGGATTCGTGGCTTTTGATACCCATATTTTCAGATTGGGTAATGAGGAACAAACCGATATCATGATGAAAAAGGTTTTGGAGTAAGAGCTGTTCTTATCCATTATAAGGACCGTTTTATAACCCTGCATTCGTGCGGGGTTCATTTTTTAACCCGTTTTTCTTCGTCATTTATTAAATTCAAATTTGTAAAATCTGTTTTTGTTTATCAATTCCGGAAGATATCGGGAAAATTACGATGTAGTTTGAGGTAAAATGCTAATTTTGCGGAATACACACTAAAGTTGTTAAACCGGAAAGTGTTTTTTAGAAGATAAACAATAAATAGATAGCGAAATTGCTATTATTGCAAATAATGGCAATACCGATTTTTAATAAGTAACGAAACGATTATGTCTGACGAAATGAAAACATGTCCGCAATGCGGATCGCCTTACGGGTATTATTTAAATGATGAAGCGTATGCTTGTCCGGAATGTACACACGAGTGGAATCCTGCCGAAGTAGGTTCGCAAGAAGTTCTGGTGATAAAAGATTCAAATGGGAATATTTTACAGGATGGCGATGCGGTAATTGTAATTAAAGACCTTCCGGTTAAAGGTGCTAAAGGGCCGATTAAAGCGGGAACCAAAGTAAAAAATATCCGTCTTACCGATGGTGATCATAATATCGACTGTAAAATCGATGGTTTTGGAGCAATGGCTTTAAAGTCGGAATTTGTTCGAAAAGCTTAAGTATCAAATTCAAAATATAAAAGGACATACTATCGAGTATGTCCTTTTATATTTAATGACTTTCGGCATATTTTTTAAAGTTGTTTAAAATAGCTTGCCATCCGTTTTGTTGCATTTCAATTGGATTTTGATTTTCCGGATCAAAGGTAATAATAAGATCGGTTGCGTTATCGTTTTCATGGAAAGTTACGGTTACTTGTCGGCTGTCTGGCATGGTGTAGCTAAAGTGTTTGCCATCGCTGATTTCGTTATAAATGGCTTCAAATTCAAAACCAAAACTACCGTCCCGAGCTTCCATTCGGGCGCTATAGGTACCGCCAACCTGCATGTCGTTTGTCGCTTTCGGACAATGCCAGGATGGATCAGCAAAGTTCCATTGGGTAATGTGTTCCGGTTGTGTGTAATAATTCCAGACTTTGTCTTTGTCAGCAGAAATAGTAGCGTTAATTGTGATTTTAGACATATGTTATCGGGTTAAGATTAATAGTAATTCGTCCAGTTTTTCAAGTGTGGCAATCATTCCCGGTTCCATGCCCATTTGAATTACGGTTTCCAGATCGGATAAGGATTTATAGGTTACAATGGTTTCGACCAACGTATTGTCGCCTTTATCGGTAAAGTTTACCAGCCAGTCGGAACTGGGAAGGTCTTTGTTCAAATCGCCGGCTTCATTAGCAAAAGCATCCCAGGCCGTGTAGTAATCGATTGGTTTGATTTTCTGGTAGGCCATCCAGTTCCAATATTCGGTACCGTTGGGTTCGATCATCGCATAATGCCAATGACCGCCTTCGCTAAAATCCATCGTTTTGGTTTTGGTGGTTAACGGTTTTGGCGCAAACCACTGATCCAATAGTTCTCTTTTGGTATAACAATCCCAAACCAATTGACGGTTGGCCATAAACTCACGTCTAATAGTCAAAGTGTTCTTCTCCTTGTCGGCAAGGAAATCAAACTGTAAATTGTGTTTCATTTTTGTTGGTTTTTAAGGTGGTCTAATAGGTTGTCGAGTTGTTCGAAACGGCTTTCCCATATCGTGCGGAATTGTTCCAGCCATTGATCAATTTCTTTCATCTTGTCGATTTCAAGCTGGTAATAAATTTCCCGTCCTTGTTGTTCCTGTTTTAACAACTGACATTCGGTTAGTATTTTCAGGTGTTTGGAAACAGCCTGCCGCGTCGTGTTAAAATGTTCGGCTATCGCATTGGGGGTCATTGCCTGTACGGCAATCAATGTGAGTATGGCTCTTCGGGTTGGGTCGGCAATGGCTTGAAATATATCGCGTCGCATAATCTGTTCTTTTTTATATGAAACCAATCAGTTGCAAATATATATGAAACTATTCGGTTGCGCAAATGATTTTAAATAAAAAATCAATAGGCATAAAAAAAACAGCCGATTTTCTGACTGGTTTTTAGGGGTTTACTTTGGAAATAGTGAGATTTACTACATTCGGTTGGTTTCTTCATTAAGCGAAGCAGCTTTGACCGATTTGGATTTTCCACCGCCAAAATAATACGTTGCCTGCACATAAAAGCGTCGGGTTTCCCATCGGTTGGTCCAATCGGTAGTCACATTTTGAATTTCTGTAACACGTTGGTAGAAACTTTTTTTCAGAATATTAGTACAACCACCGGATAACTGTAGCGTTTTGTTGAACAGGTTCTTTTTTGCCGATACGCTAAAGTCGCCAATGGCTTTCGAATAGCCGTTTGGTGTGGTCGAACGTCCGACATAAAATCCGTTTATATTGAGTGTCCAGTCTTTAAAAGTGAAGTTTTCATACAAATTGATCTCGTGACGGAAACCGTTACCCTGATATGAAAATTCGGGAATATCCGACGATTCGCTAGAGTAAGTGCCTTCAAAGTTGAATTGCATCGTCCACCATGGCGCTATCTGGTAGGGATAGGTGGCCGAAAATCCGATTTTCTTTCCGGTCGACGCATTGGCTTTATAGTTGATGTTGTAGTTTCCTTCCGGTTGATAGGCAATCACATCGGTAAAACCATTGTTGTATAAATAACCATAGAGGCTTAGATGTAAAGCACTTTTATAAATATAACTCAACTGAAGACTATGGTAATACTCCGGTTTTAAAGCCGGATTTCCTTTTTGAAGTGTATAGGCATCCAGATATAAATAATATGGATTTAACGATAAATAGCCCGGTCGACCAATACGGCGGCTATAGCTCAATTGGTATTGGTTGTTCTCTTTTTTATAATTGATGGAAAAGGAAGGGAAGAGGTTGGTGTAACGATTCGAATGGGATTGATGATTGATGGGTGAGTTGGCTTCATATTGAAAATACTCGGCGCGAAGTCCGGCCATAAAATTCCATTTGCCCAGACTAAGGTCCACTTGTGCATAGGCGGACGTAAGGTGTTCTTTATAGGTGAAATTATTGATCAAAAGACTGTCAGGTATGATGGATAAACCGCTGTTGTAGGCATCGTAACCATTGTAGTAATCCATATGGATATACGAATATTTAAGTCCGCTTTCCAGATATAGTTTTTGCGCCAGACGCTGACGAAGATCGGTCTGAGTGGTAACAATGGTATACTTGGTTGTATTGGTGCCGTTGAGTTGCATATAGGAATTGTCGGCATAATCATTGCGTTGAAAACCGGATGAAGATGTGGTATAGCGCGCCAAATTCGCCTGTATATCCAGTTTGGTCGTCGTACTGTCGGTCACAAAACTGTAAAAAGCATTTCCGGTTAAGCGTTCTGAGGGTTTTTGTTCGTGTTTGCTTAGGTTTACGGTAGTCACAGGCGCGTTATTCAGGAATTCGTAGGTAGTGCCATAGGTGTTTTCATCAGCATCGGAGCGGAAATAGTACCAATCCGTACTGATTAGTTGTTTTTCACTAAGTTTACGTTCCACAGCGAGGTTAAGGCTTTTGGAAACGGTTTCAGGTCGCCATTTGTTATATTGATCAATAACACGGTTGCCTTCAGGCGCGGTGATGTCCTGTCGGATATGACGGTGGTTTACGGAGTTACCTTTGTAATAGGACATATTTCCATTGATGTTCCATAGCGAATCGCTGTAATACATACGGCTGCCATATTGGTGTTTAAAATATTCACCGTAAGAGGCCCAGGCGTAGGCGTTTCCGCTTAGATGCTTTTCTTTTTTCCGTTTTAAAATAATGTTGATGATACCTGCGGTCCCCGATGCATCATAACGCGCCGATGGTTGCGCAATAATTTCTATCGAAGCAATGTCATCACCTTTTAGCGATCGGATATATTCGCGGAGCGCTTCCCCTTGAAGGGCGCTTTTCTTTCCATTGATCATAATCTGAATGTCTCCATTACCGCGGAAAAGCAGATTTTCGTCTTTATCAAGTTGAATACCGGGAACCTGACGTAAGGTTTCGAGACCGTTATTGCCCAGTCCGACGCCAGCCATATCGATGTTGAAAATCATTTTGTCTCCTTTCATGGTAATGGCATTTTGTTTTGCCTTAACGATCACTTCGTTTAAGGTTGTATTGGCCGCCGGTTGCAGGATAGCTTTTAAGCGAAGCGGGAAATCGCGGGCCGCTATTTTTTGACTATAGTCGGCGTAACCCATATAACGGATGGTGAGTGTGCCGCTGTGAAATGTTTCGGAGATAGCAAGGCTAAAGTTTCCCTGCTCGTCGGTATGTGCCGATACTATGTTTTTTTGTAAGGTATCCGTTACGAATATAGAAGCATAGGGAAGGGATTCGCCCTTGGAATCGGAGGCATTTCCGGTGAGTTTTTGTGCTGATAGTACAATTGGAATAAGTAAAAAGACTGCTAAATAGTGAAATGATTTCATAGGCTGATTTTATAATACAAGAGTAGACCGCTTTAAACAGTCATTTTTCTAAAAAGGATAAAGCATCACGATTGTCTTATAAACGGACGATTATGGCATATAAAAAATTTGGTTGTGTAAAACGGGGAGTTCGTATCGGATTTTCCTGGTTTTGTCGGATACGGTTTTCGGACTATCCGGAAAAAACATACTTTAGTGGTATGTCTAAAAAAAGAGAAATACAGTATCATATTGTCTTTTGGGTCGTGGTGATGCTTCTGGATCATTTGCTGGAAGATATCATGAAGGATCGCAATAACGCTTTTTTCTGGAAGGCACTTCAGGGAACCGGATTTACGTTATTGCAAATGGTGTTGTTTTATCTGAATTATCTGTGGGTGTGTCCGAAGACAATTCCGTACAAAAAATGGAAACTTTTTGCCCTATGTCAGTTGGGGTTGTTTTTTCTGTTTCCGACGCTACGTTTTATAATCGAAGAAGTGATCATTTACCGGATTACCGGAAATCATAATTATGTGATGGAAGCACTTACGGTGGCTTATTATGTATATGATAATTCATATTATGTGATACGTACCTTGTTACTTAGTATTGTTGGTTATTTCCTGAAATACCTTTGGACAACCAATGAGAAGATGAACCGCCTGCAGTTGGAAAAAAAGCAGGCCGAGTTACAAGTGCTTAAAAATCAGTTGAGCCCGCATTTTTTATTTAATACGCTCAATAGCTTTTACTCGGATTTGTATGATACGCAGCCTAAAGTGGCCGATGATATTATGAAATTGTCTGAGATGTTGCGCTATGTGACGTATGAAAATGAAAACGACAGGGTATTGCTTCGCGATGAGGTGGAGTTTTTGCAGCATTATATTGCGCTTTTCCAACGGCGTTTTGACGGAACAATTCCAGTGGAATATCACTATCCACATGAGCTAAAAGAATATCGAATTCCGTCATTGCTACTGATTCATTTTGTGGAAAATGCCTTTAAACACGGAATTTTGGACGATCCAAACCATCCGGTGGTGTTTGATTTTACAATACAAAACGACCGATTGGTTTTCCGTGCGTCTAATAGCTATCGAAAGAGTCAGCATTATGATGTTAGTGGTGTCGGACAGAAAAATATCGTACAACGACTTGCAATTTTGTTTCCGGATAATCATAGTTTACTCGTGGATCAAACAGAAAATACCTATACCGTCGTTTTAAATATCCCATTGTTATGATGCAAAAACCTATAACCTGTATAATTGTAGATGACGAACCACCGGCAATACGACTGCTGCAAAAGTATGTGGAACAATTACCCGGATTGGAATGCATCGGAACCGCAACCCGTGCCGTGGAAGCCTTGCATCTAATCGAACAACAGTTACCCGATATTGTTTTTCTGGATATTCAGATGCCGGATCTTACGGGTTTACAACTCTCAGCCCTTATAAAAGGAAAGGTTAAGGTGGTGTTTACAACCGCTTATCCGCAATTTGCCGTGGAAGGTTTCGAGCAAGATGCTGTCGATTATCTGCTAAAACCGGTGGCATTTAACCGGTTTATTGGCGCTGTCGAAAAAGTGCGGAAAATTTCAGATTCATCAAAACCAAAACCCGTTGCCGAAGTACAGGAGGATTACTTTTTTATCAAAACGGATGGCAAAAACCGGTATAAAAGGGTTCTTATAAATGCGATTTATTATATCGAGAGTATTAAGAATTACGTGGTAATTCATACCGGTGAGGAGCAGGTGATTACCTATAATACCTTAAAACATTTTGAAGAGCATTTGCCGGAAGACCGGTTTGTGAAAATACATAAATCCTATATGGTGGCACTTGGGAAAATAGAAAAAACCGATACCAATGAAGTTTGGGTTTTGAATAAAAGCTTACCACTGGGAGATACTTATAAATCAGATTTTTTTAAAAGAGTACAGCAGTTTCTACTTTGATTTGCTGCTAGTTCCTACACCTGACAGGTTTTTAAGACCTGTCAGGTGTAGTAGCTTAGCGTCCCAAAGCATCCCATATCTGATAAAATACCTGATTACCTTCCGGAGTTGAAAAGTTGGTATTAAACATCATGATACGTCCGGTACTGGTTTTCGGATCAAAAAAAAGCATGGCCATAACACCGGGATCGCCACCGGTATGACCAATATAACCGGTATAACCAAAACCTATAAAAATCCCGGTATTATACGATTCGCTATACGGATTCTGAGTGTTTCGTTCGGTAAAGTGTCCGGCGGATAATTGTGGTTTAAAAAACTCACGATAACTTTCTTTGGATAGTATTGTACCTTTACCGTTATAACCGCGGATCAGTTCCTGTAGGTACTTGCTCAGATCGTTGATTGTAGTCATAAAACCACCATCCGGATACGAACTCATAGTGTAATAGGGAAGTAGTGTTTCCGGATCCTGATAATAGCGGGACAAACGGGACAAATCTATAGCGTCGAATTTCCAACCGGAATCTTTTAATTGTAGCGGATTAAGGATGTGTTTTTGCGTAAAAACATCAAAAGGCTCCCCGGTGGCGCGTTCGATAATATAAGCGGCCAATGTCGTTCCGGTATTGGAGTATTCATAGTGCACGCCCGGCGCTTTGTTTAAAAAAGTATCCGCGTTGTGCCATTTTCCATTTGCAGCTAGCATTTCTTTTGTGAAAACAGCCAAGCTTACAACCGAATCCGCTGGATTTAATATTTGAGTGTCATCGAATACTAAAGGCAAACCGTTTAGATCCTGATTGGGTTTTAGATAATAGTTCTTGTTTAAATAATTTTCGTTGTCCAGTATCGTCGAAGTATGCGTAGCCAAATGCCGGATCGTAATGGTAGTTTCCGGGAAGTTTGGGTTGATCACTTCAAATGGAAGATACGAATTAACAGGATCGTCCAATCGGAGTTTTCCGAGTTCCTGTGCTTTTAGCAGGGCAATACCAACCAATGTTTTCGAGATGGAGGCAATGCTTTGGATGGTCTGTACGGTATAGGCTTTGTGAGCCGCCTGGTCGGCATAGCCGAATCCGTTTTTATAACGCACCCCTTGATCATCTACAATGGCAACACCAAATCCGTTAAAATAACCTTTGTTGTAAAGCTGCTGTAACCGATTGGTAAGGGAATCAGTTGCAGATTTACGGATAACGGTTGTTGTATTTTGTTTCGGTACGGAACAGGAAACCACAAACAGCATACTTGTTGCCAAAAGAAGGATTGTTTTTTTCAAAAGGTCGAATGTCAGGTTTTTACGAAGTTACAAAATAATATACACCTGACCTGGTTAGATACACCTGACAGGTTTTAAAAACCTGTCAGGTGTGGAATATGAAGAGGGAGATAATTATTTATCGTAATTTGCTTCGATTTCCTTTAATGCGGTAATAATGCTTTCGGTTTTGGCATGTTCTTTCCGGATTTGTCTTTTGCCAATTATAAAATAGGCGATAAGCATCCAAACAACATATAAAGTCAGGAAAATGATTTTGGAGGCTATGGATAGGGGATCTGCGACTTCGATTGCATAAAGCCCAAAGGCAATATTCATGACAATATAATAGATAAGGGTGTACATCGTATTTACTTTTTGTTGAAAATTATAGAATTCTCTGATCTGTTGTAAAGCGATTTGAGGCGATGCTGTGAGATCGGTCTTTTGAAGTTTGCGAACCATGAGTAATCGCAAAGCAGAATATCCGAATATCGAAGCAAACATTAGTCCGATACCCATAAAGGTTGTCGCCATTTTAAAAGGGAACGAACTTACCAGCCAGGCCAGAAATATAACGGTAAGCATTAAAATAATAACCTGAATGCCTATTTTTCGTGTCATGGATTGTTGCTCTTTTTTCGCTTTATTGATGATAACAGTAACATCAGGTAGCGCACCGGTACTTTGTTGTTGCCAGATTTCTTTTAGATTGTCAAACGCTTTCATATTTACTGTAAATGGTGTTTAATTGTTGTTTTATCCGGTGTATTTTTACTCGTAAATTACCTTCCGTAATTCCGGTTGCCGCGGCAATTTCGCTATAGGGAACATCTTCCAGTAACATTGTAATGATCAAACGGTCGGATTCGTTAAGCTCGCTGATGCATTTGTAGAGCAACTGGATTTGCTGTTCTTTTTCATTGTTGTCGTCGTGATCGATTGTTGCCAGTTCGGGTTGGAGTTCGTCGGTTTGTTTGTTTTTTTGCGAACGGATGTGATAGAGGCAGGTGTTTACTGCAATCCGATAGATCCAGGTGCTGATTTGCGATTCGCCCCGGAATTTGTTCTGATTTTGCCAGATCCGAATAAATACTTCCTGAAGTAAATCATCGGCTTCCATATGGTTTCCGGTATATCCCAAACAGATCCGGTGTATTTTGGCCGAGTAGGTCGCATATAATTCCCGGAATTGACTGTCTTGCTGTTGTTCTGTCGACACGCTTATTTTTGATTTAGAAAGTTGTCTATTGCGCTGTAAAACCATTCCGGAGCGTCGTACATTATAAAATGCTTACTGTCGGCGACTTTAATGGTTTTGTTTTGTAAAGCAGCATATTGTTCGTTATAGATTTTTTCGCTGTTTTCTTTAGTGTTAAAGATACTGGTTAAAATCAATACCGGACTTTTGATTTTTGCAATATCCGTGCGAAGGTCGGTTAACGACATTTCCACAATGGTCGATCCCAATGTTGTACGATCGCTGGCAAAGCTCCATTCGGCGATCTGTTTGGCTCTTGCCGTATCGCGAACCTGATAAAGCATCATTTGGGTCATGTTAGCAACATAGTTGTCGTTCGGAATGGATTTGAAATTATTGATCACAGCTTCTTTATTAAAACGCGGATCGTCTTTTAAAGCGGCTACCGTTGTTTCGGGTTTGGTTAGTGCCGAAATAAACGGAACGCCGTCTACGCAAACAATTTTACCAAAAAGATCCGGTTGCGAACTGCTTACCCATAATGCCATAAAAGCACCCAGGCTATGACCGATCAGCATTGGTTTTTTTAATTTGTTGGTTTTGACATATTGTATCAGTTGATCGTGTACGGTTTGTAATACCGGATCCTGAATCGGTTTTACACCGGCAAAACCGGCCAGCGTCAGGATATGCAATTGATAGTTGTTTTTTAAATGATCAGCGGTTTCTTTCCAAACTGCGCCACTGCAGGAATAACCCGGAATAAGAAGTATCGGTTGTCCTTTACCAATCACTTTTACGTCAAAAGCCTGTTGTTGCGCAAAGCCAAATGAAAGGTTGAAAAGTAGGAATAAAGTGAGAATTGCATTTTTCATCATAACTGCATTTTAAGATTTGTTTTCTTTTGATGCAGTTGTGATGCGATTGTTACAAAAAGAGATAAAAAAAAATCGCTGCATTTTTTGCAGCGACCTTTTTATAAGAGTTCCAGTGTTCGTTCGAGCGCCATTCCACGCGAACCTTTTATCAGGATCGTATGGGCTTTTGGGATCTCATTTTGAAATGAATGGGTAAAATCGTCAAAACTGGAAAAGAAATGCAAATGTGGCTGATCAACTTTTGACGCAAAGAAATCCTTACCGATAAAATAGGTTTTGATTTCCGGCGTACGACTCACCAACGAAACGACGTTCTGATGTTCTTTCAGGCTTTCGGTTCCCAGTTCGAACATATCCCCCAAAATGGCAATTTTCGAGCCGTCTTCGAGTTGCGCAAAGTTTTCCAATGCTGCGGTCATACTACTCGGATTGGCATTATAGGCATCCAGAATAATATGGTTTCCGTTTTTCTCGATTAGCTGCGAGCGGTTATTGCTCGGGATATAATTTTCGATGGCCGTTTTAATGGCTTCCGTCGAAACATTAAAATAGTTTCCAATACTGATGGCCGCATTGATATTATTGGCATTGTAAATCCCGATCAGGTGGGATTGTATTGTAATGTTTTTCACGCCGATTTTCACCATCGGATTAGCCGAAACGGATTGGATCACAACATCACTATTTCCTTTTTGTGAAAAGGTATAACGGGTAATGTTTTTTGTTTTTTCTTCCTGAATCGGATCATCCAGATTGACAAAAGCGGTTTTTTCGTTTTGTTCCAAATACTGATACAATTCGCTTTTTCCTTTGATTACGCCTTCCGTTCCGCCGAAACCTTCCAGATGGGCTTTCCCGAAATTGGTAATATAACCAAAATCCGGTTGGGCGATACGGCATAGCATTTCGATTTCTTTCTGATGATTGGCGCCCATTTCAACGATTCCGATGTCGGTGTCTTCGTTAAACGATAAAAGCGTAAGCGGAACACCGATATGGTTGTTGAGGTTACCAACGGTTGCTTTGGTTTGATATTGCTGTGATAACACTGCATTGATCAGTTCTTTTGTAGTGGTTTTACCATTACTACCGGTAAGTGCAATAATCGGTAAGCCTAATTGGATACGGTGGTAATTAGCCAATCCTTGTAGGGCTCTCAGACTGTCAGGAACCAAAAGCATTTTGTTTTCGTCGGTAAGGTATTTTTTATCGTCAATTACAACAAATAAGGCACCTTTGGTAAGGGCTTCGGCGGCAAAGGTATTCGCGTCGAAGTTGTCGCCTTTAAGGGCGAAAAACAACGAATTGGGTTCTATTTTTCGGGTGTCAGTACAAATGCTGGAACACTGTAAAAAACACTGGTAAAGTTCTTCTATTTTCATGTGGTGAAAGTACTAAAAAAATAAAAGCCCTAAAATAGTTTAGGGCTTTTAAAGTATGTATGAAAATTTAATTATCCTCGGGCTTTTTTCTTACCTGATTTAGGACCTACTTTAGACATTGCACATCGGAATCCGATATAGTCTGTAGCCATATCCTGCGGGTAATATCTTCTTGATGCAGGATCTAACCAGTAAGCTCTGTCTCTCCAGGATCCACCTTTGTAAACTCTACTGTCGTCGTTTACTAAAGTTGTTCTCTTATCAGAGTGGTCGTATTTACGAACAAGGTTTCCAAGACTGTCTTTTGTTACAGAGTGTTTCGGTGAATCGTACATTCTGTTTTTGTCGTCTTTTTTCTCGTCAGTTCCTTCTTCTTCATTTCCGAAGTTGTAGAAACGAGTCGATTGTTTATCACCATCTCTATAGTTTCGGTTATCACTCTTCGAGAAGTTTTGTCTTAAATACGTTTCGTTATCGTCGATAGCTACCTGAGCAATTTGTCCAGGGAAGTTACGTGCTACGATTCTACCGTTACTTAGCGTGTCATACGCGATGTTTTCAGTAGTAACCATTTCCACTTTGCCGTCTTCACCAATTTTGTTTTTCATATAGATGTTACCTCTATAGTAGTTGAAGTCATTCGCTTCATCATCTACAATAGGTCGGTAAACATCGGCAACCCACTCGGCTACGTTACCAGCCATATCGTATAAACCGAAATCATTTGGCGGGTATTTTTTAACTTCGTTAGTGATGTCAGCACCATCGTCAGACCATCCGGCAATTCCTCCGTAGTCTCCTTTTCCTTGTTTGAAGTTCGCTAACTGGTCACCTCTGTATTGTCTTTTTCCAGAACGGGTGTACTGTCCACTCCAAGGGTATTTTTTCTTCCCTTTGTAGGTGTTGTACTCACGGATTCCACCTAATGCAACAGCAGCATATTCCCACTCTGCTTCGGTTGGTAGTCTGTATTCCGGTAAGATGATACCTGACGTTCTTTGGGCGTAAACGTTTTTAGCATCTTCTTTAGCCGCTAATTTATTTCGTTGTCCTTTGTAAACAAGTTCTTCGTTTCCTCCATATGTAGATGTAGGGGAAGCTAAATACGATTCTGTACTAAAAGTGCTCTCTGCTTTTACTTCTGTAATTTTAGAGTCTTTTTTTAAGTATCCTTCGCGCTCCAAAATAGCCTCATTCACACGGTCTGTTCTCCATTTGCTGAACTCAACTGCCTGAATCCAGTTTACACCAACTACAGGGTAGTTTGCATAAGCAGGGTGTCTAAGGTAGTTGTTAGTCATTGTTTCGTTATATCCTAAACGATTTCTCCATACCAAAGTATCCGGTAACGCACCAACATAAATGTTTTTGTAGTTCTCGTCTGTCGGTGGGAAAATGGTTTTTAACCAGAATAGGTACTCCGTATACATAAAGTTCGTTACCTCGGTTTCATCCATGTAAAACGACTGTACGTGTTGTTGGTTTGGAGTGTTGTTCCAATCGTGCATCGGGTCATCTTGCACTTTACCCATAGTGAATGTTCCACCTTCTACGGCAACCATTCCAGGAGGGGTTTCTTGCTTTTTGTACTTCGCATTGTATTGGAAACCACCTTTCTTATCGTTGATTTTCCAACCAGTAGCTGCAGAAGTTCCTTTTGACCCCGATTTTTTACTACAACTAGTAAAACCAATCGATAGCGATAATGCTGCCATCAATTGTAAAGCCATAATTCTGTTGATTTTCATACTTTCAGTTAGGTATAATTTTAGTGCCGCAATATAATCATTAACCGTTAAACGGCAACAATTTTTTTGTGATTTATTAAAACTAATTATAATTTTTTGTTAAATCTAATATAAAGAACGCTAGTTGTATTCAGATATTGTGTAAGCGACCTTTTTATTTATATATAGTGCGAAATTAGTTTTTCCAAAAAATATTTTTTCTCTTTGTAATATCTCTGTAATTAATACGTTTTGATCTTGATGAAAAAATATATACTCTTTATCTTTTTGTTTACGAGTCTGCTGTCGTTCGCGCAGCAGAAAGAGCACATTGTAATTGAATGGAAACCGGCTGCAGGAATACAGTATGAGACCGTTAATTATAAGGTGCCGCAATTTGCGGCTGAGAACTTCGAGTTTAATGCCGATCTGAAGAGTATCCGTTTTAAAAAAGCGATTCCGATTAATGGTACTATCGATACCCGATCGTTGAAAATTTCGAATGTGGTTTACGAATCCATTAGTCGTAGCGATCTTAATGATCTTTCGGTAGCATCTTTGCCGGATAAACTAAACGAAAAACTGGAGCATTTTATCGCAAGAGACGAACAAAAAGCCGTGCTGATTTTTTCTCCTATTATTAAGGTAGGCGAAACGTTTAAAAGAGTGGTTTCGCTGGATGCCGAATTTTCAAATGGTGGTTCGTCCCGAATCGCTTCTCAGAATATGAATGTGTCAGCGGTTGCGAATTCGGTACTGGCCTCGGGTGATTTTTATCGTTTTTATGTCGAAAAATCAGGAGTTTATAAAATATCTAGGGCTTTTTTACAGCAACTCGGTATGAATACAGGAGTGGATCCGAGAAATATTAAAATCTACGGGAACGGTGGGCGCATGTTGCCACTGTTAAACAGTACGCCTTATCCGGATGATCTGGAAGAAAATGCAATTCAGGTGATCGGTGAAGGGGATGGCGATTTTGGTGAATATGATTATATCATTTTTTATGCCGAAGGCCCGGAAGGTTGGAATAAGGAGAGTCTTACGAATGTGAATCTGTATGCCGATCGTTCGCATTATTATATTACCACAAAAGGGGGTCCGGGTAAACGGATCAATACCAATGTGCAACCGTCGCAGGCTACAACGGTGACCTATAATCAGTTTGACGATTATCAGTTTCACGAAGTGGATAAGGTGAATATCGGCCGATTGGGGCGAAAATGGTTTGGAGAAATGTTTGCCATTGAAAACGAACAGACGTTTAAATTTCAGATTCCAAATCTTGTGACTTCTGTACCGGTAAAAATCCGCGTGAATATGGCTTCGGCTTCCTATGGAAATTCTTCTTTTCAGGTAAAAGCAAACGAGCAAAGTATTGGAACAGCCAATTTTAATGCGCTGAGTCAGGATGTGCATGTGGCAGCTTATGAGACCTTACTTGAAAATACTTTTTCGGCTACTTCCGGAGATATTTCGGTAAAGCTGACATATGATAACGGAGGAGTGCCTTCGTCTAATGGGTATCTCGATTATATTGCATTGGAATCGCAACGGCAATTGGCTGGTTATGGAAAACAGTTTTTGTTCTACAGAAATGATGCGGCCAATAATATAGGTGTGGCCGAATATATACTGTCGAATGCTTCCGGTATCGGACAGGTTTGGGATGTGACGGATATTTATAATGTAACCAAATTCGATAATCAGGGACAGGCTACGTTTTCGTTTAAAGCAAATCTGGGGGAAGTCCGTAAATATGTAGCGGTCGATTATAATGATTTGTATTCGCCGATGAATGATGGGGCAGGTCGTATCCCGAATCAGGATTTAAAAGGAACGATTTTTAAAAACCAACAGGGTGAATTCCAGGATGTAGATTATCTGATTATAACGCCGGCTTCTTTAAACGGTCAGGCGGAACGATTGGCAAATTACCACCGTAATAACTCCGGGTTAAATGTAAAAGTGGTTAACCTCGAAAATATCTATCAGGAGTTTTCGTCCGGAAAACAGGATATTGCTGCAATTCGGAATTTTATAAAATATGTATACTGGAATGCCTCAACGCCAACTAAAAGAGTGCGATATGTAAATATGTTTGGCGATGCTTCTTTTGATTATAAAAACAGGATTCCAAACAATACAAATATAGTGCCGGTTTTCCATGGACTCAATCCAAATGATCCTAAAGTAAATAATTCGCAGAATTTCTCTGCCTACGCCACTTTTATGTCGGATGATTTTTATGTGTTGATGGATCCGACTGAAGGGCCGATGTTAACGACTGCAGGTTTGGATATTGCGGTGGGGAGGATGTTGGTAGGTTCAGGTCAGCAGGCGAGCGATATGGTTACCAAAGCGTTGGAGTATTTTGACGAACGATCCTATGGCAGATGGCGCAATAATTATGTGTTGATTTCGGATGACGCCGATAATACGACCGATGCGACTTTACAGTTTGACCTGGATAGACTGGGGGATGAATTGTATGAGAAAAAACCATTTGTGAATGTAAAGAAAATTCATACTGATTCCTATTTACAGGAAGTGGCTGCCGGAGGGGAACGTTATCCGAAAGCAAGACAGGATATATTAGAGGCTTTTGCACAGGGAGCTTTGGCGGTGAATTACTTCGGTCACGGTGGGGAAGATGGTTTGGCTGCCGAACGTATTTTTGATAAAGCGGATGCGCAAAATCTGACGAATCGTTTTCGTTATCCGTTGTTTATTACGATTACGTGTGAGTTTACCCGTTTTGATAATCCGTATCGTCCAACGGGAGGGGAATATATGTATTGGAATACCGCCGGCGGAGCGGTGGCTTTGGTAGCGACAACCCGGGAAATCGGAATTACTACCGGGTTAAATATGAATAAATCGCTGAGTAAATTCCTGTATTCCTATGGGTCGGATGTGTACGATACGATGTCGGAAGCACTTCGCAAAACGAAAAATGAAAACCTGACCGAGAACCGGAATGTGGTGTTTTTTATCGGTGATCCGGCAATGAAGCTGGCGATCCCGAAACCAAAAATCCGACTTACAAAAGTGAATGATGTTCCGGTGGCGCAATTTAACGATGCGTTACAGGCGCTTTCGTATGTGAAACTGGCTGGTGAAGTGACCGACGAAATCGGGAATCCGTTGCCGTCGTATAATGGCGATCTGGCCGTGCAGATTTTTGATAAGAAAATTGCAAGAAGTACGTTAGGTAATAACGGTGCTTCCAATAGTAATGGTTTGATTATTATGAATTTTAAAACCCTGGGAGAAACCGTTTTCAGAGGAAATGCGTCGGTGAACAATGGTGTTTTCGAGTTTGGTTTTGTAATGCCTAAGGATATCCGGGTGCCGGTGGGTAACGGAAGGGTTAGTTTTTACGCGAAGAAAAAGCAGATATTGGAAAATCAGACCGGCTATGATACGCTGATTAAAATCGGAGGGGTAAATCCAAATGCAGCTGTCGATAATACACCGCCAAAAGTACGTTTGTATATGAATGACGAATCGTTTGTGTCGGGCGGAATTACGAATGCGTCGCCGTATTTGCTGGCGTTTCTGGAAGATGAAAATGGAATTAATACCGCCAGTGGTATCGGACACGATATTATCGGGATTCTGGATGGCGATGAAACCAAGCCGTATGTGATGAACGATTATTACGAAACGTTTCCGGACGATTATACCAAAGGAAAACTGCGGTTTCCGTTCCGGAATCTGGCAAAAGGATTGCATACGCTTACGTTTAAAGCGTGGGATGTGTATAACAATCTGGTAACGGCTGAAATTCAGTTTGTGGTGGTGGGTGATGAAGGTTTGGAGCTGGATAAAGTGTTAAATTATCCGAATCCTTTTGTAAGTTATACTGAATTTTGGTTCACACACAACAGTCCGTACGAACCGTTGGATGTGCAGGTTCAGATCATGACAATTACCGGAAAAGTGGTGCGAACCATCAATCAATCCATTATGACTGAGGGCTTTCTGTCACGAGATATCAAGTGGGATGGAAGAGACGATTTTGGCGATCGGATTGGAAAAGGAGTCTATGTATATAAACTAACGGTTAAATCTTCCGTTTCAAATAAAAGGGCCGAAAAGTACGAAAAACTTGTAATCCTTTAATAAAATATTATATTTGTTCAATTAAATCAAATAATAGCTAATGAGAAAAATTGCAATATTATCGTTGTGTTTGTTTGCAGGCGCAACTCAATGGATGCAAGCACAGGATAGAGTTATTACAACCGGAGTTCCTTTTTTAATGATTGCTGCCGATGCCAGAGCGGCGGGTATGGGAGATATCGGTGTATCGAGTTCTTCTGATGCTTATTCGCAACAATACAACCCGGCTAAATATGCTTTCGCCTTGACAAAACAAGGGTTTTCTGTGAGTTATACGCCTTATCTTACTTCTATTGCTAATGATATATCATTAGGTCAGATAACCTATTTTAATAAAATCAACGAACGTAGTGCCTTTGCCGGTAGCTTGCGTTATTTCGGATTAGGAGATATCCAGTTAACCGATGCGTTGGGGAATCAGTTAAATACTGTGAGTCCGAACGAATTCGCTTTGGATGCGTCTTACTCTTTGAAATTGAGTGATCAATTCGCAATGGCGGTTGCCGGACGTTATATCCGTTCGAATCTGAAAATTAACGACGGAACAAATGATGCTTCTGCAGCCAATACTTTCGCCGTTGACGTTGCCGGTTTCTACCAGTCGGAAGAAATTGCGTATTCTGATTTCGACGGACGTTGGAGAGCGGGTTTTAACTTCCAGAATATGGGGCCAAAAATTAGTTACGATAACGACGATCTAAGTAGTAACTTCCTTCCGGCTAACTTGAAATTAGGTGCTGGATTTGATTTTATCCTGGACGAATACAATAAAGTATCCGTAATGGGAGAGGTAAATAAATTATTAGTGCCAACGCCACCAGAGGTTACCGATCTTAATGGTGATGGTGTTATCGATAGTAACGACCGTAATATCGCGATTTCCGATTACCGTAAAACAGGATGGGTTTCCGGAATGTTTAAATCGTTTGGTGATGCACCGGGTGGAATGAGCGAAGAGTTAAAAGAGTTTACATGGGCTTTGGGAGCAGAATACATGTATCAGAATTCATTCGCTTTACGTGCCGGATACTTTAATGAAAGTGAATTAAAAGGAGCTCGTAAATATTTTACAATGGGTGCCGGATTCAAATACAGTGTTGTAAAAGTGGATGTTTCTTATTTGTTCTCAACATCGAAAGTGAGAAACCCGCTTGAAAATACCTTACGTTTCTCCCTGACATTCAATTTCGGAGATTCCTATGATGAATATTAGTAGATAATAATATAATAAACAAAGCGTCCAAATTCCATCCGGAATTTGGATTTTTTGTCTAAAAGAAGTTTTTAATATGAAGAAAATAGATGTGACAACGTCATTTTGGGTATACGGTTCTGAAAATGAATTGCCAAATGAAGTAAAACCATTAATGGAGCAAGCGGTTGCAATCCGTAAGAAAGCCTATGCGCCGTATTCGAAATTTAGAGTAGGTGCGGCTATTTTATTGGATAATGGAAAAGTGGTAGTTGGATCCAATCAGGAAAATGCAGCCTATCCATCGGGACTTTGTGCCGAAAGAGTGGCGATTTTTCAGGCGGGTGCCTTATATCCGGAAGCGCAGATTTTAAAAATTGCGATTTCGGCTACTTCCGATGAAAAACCAGTCGAATCACCAATACCGCCTTGTGGTGCTTGTCGTCAGTCGATTGCCGAATACGAGTTCCGTCAGGAAAAACCAATTGAACTGTACTTTATGGGCGAAGTTGGGGAAGTGTATAAATCGGATTCATTGCAAAATATATTACCGTTTCATTTCGATAAAAAATTCCTGTAACCGACATGTTGTCGGTATAACGGTTTTGTGTAGAATTGTGAAAGAATAAGGCTGGAAGATTTTGTTGTTTTAAAAAGAACGGTTTATCCGAACCCCTTTTTTAAAACTTGATAAAAAAATAACAAAAATACATTCCTGTAAATTTTTACTTCTTCCGAGTATGTCTTATTTTTGCCGTTCGCAAAATTGTGTAAGGTGCTGTATTATGCTTTGTCAAATCAATACGGTGCAACAGCAAAAGTAAAAGCAATATGAAAGAAATCACAAAAGAAGTTTACCTTAAATGGTATGAGGACATGCAGTTCTGGAGAAAGTTCGAAGACAAACTGGCTGCATTATATATACAACAAAAAGTTAGAGGTTTTTTGCATTTGTATAACGGACAGGAAGCTGTTTTAGCAGGTGCACTTCACGCAATGGACCTAAGCAAAGACAAAATGATCACGGCTTATCGTAACCATGTTCAGCCAATTGGTATGGGTGTGGATCCGAGAAGAGTAATGGCGGAGTTGTTAGGGAAAGCTACCGGAACCTCAAAAGGATTAGGGGGTTCGATGCACATTTTCTCTAAAGAACACGGTTTTTACGGTGGTCACGGTATCGTGGGGGCGCAAATTCCGGTTGGAGCTGGTATCGCTTTTGCGGATAAATATTTCGGAACGGGTGGTGTTACCTTAACCTATTTCGGAGATGGAGCTGCACGTCAGGGATCGTTACACGAAGCGTTTAATATGGCAATGTTGTGGAAACTTCCGGTTGTGTTTATCGTTGAAAACAACGGTTATGCGATGGGAACTTCCGTAGAACGTACGGCCAATCATACCAATATCTGGAAACTGGGATTAGGATACGAAATGCCATGTGGACCGGTAGATGGAATGAATCCTATTAAAGTAGCTGAAGCGATGCATGAAGCAATGGAAAGAGCAAGACGTGGAGACGGACCAACTTTCCTTGAAATCAAAACATACCGCTATAGAGGTCACTCAATGTCGGATGCACAACACTACCGTACAAAAGAAGAGGTGGAAGAATACAAAAAAATCGACCCGATCACTCAGGTATTAGATATAATCAAAGAAAATAACTATGCTACAGAAGCTGAAATCGAAGCGATCGATCAGCGTGTAAAAGATCTTGTGGAAGAGTGTGAGAAATTCGCAGAAGAATCACCATATCCGGATTTAAACGTAATGTACGACGTAGTATACGAACAAGAGAATTACCCATTTTTACCACATAAATTATAATCGATTATGGCAGTAGTTGTTACCATGCCCCGTCTAAGTGACACCATGACCGAAGGTGTTGTGGCGACTTGGTTAAAGAAAGTAGGAGATGTTGTTAAAGAAGGCGATATTCTTGCAGAAATTGAAACCGATAAAGCAACCATGGAATTCGAATCGTTTAATTCGGGTACCTTATTGCATATCGGAATACAAGAAGGAGAATCGGCTCCGGTAGATGCTTTATTGGCAATTATCGGTAACCCGGGCGAAGATATTTCCGCTTTATTGAGTGGTGGTGGTCAGCCTGCGGCGGCAGCTCCGAAAGAAGAAACGGCTCCGGCTTCGGAAGACGTAAAAACAGAAACAAAATCACAGGCAGCCGAAATTCCTGCCGGTGTAAAAATAGTTACAATGCCGCGTCTGAGTGATACGATGACCGACGGTACCGTAGCAACCTGGTTGAAAAAAATCGGAGATAGCATTTCGGAAGGGGATATCCTGGCCGAAATCGAAACTGATAAGGCAACAATGGAATTCGAATCGTTTAACTCCGGTACGCTTTTGTATATCGGTGTTCAGGAAGGACAGTCGGCTCCGGTTGACAGTATTCTGGCGATTATTGGCCCTGCCGGTACCGATGTAAGTGCGCTTGCTGCCAATTACAAAGCCGGTGGTGCGGTAGAAACCGTTGCCGAAACCAAAACAGAAGTAAAAGAAACAACTGCAACAACAGCAGCGCCACAAACAACAACCGCTAACGGACGTGTGTTGGCATCGCCTTTGGCTAAAAAAATCGCACAGGAAAAAGGTGTGGATTTGACTCAGGTAAAAGGAACCGGTGAAAACGGACGTATCGTTAAAAAAGACGTGGAGAGCTTTACACCTCAGGCGGCTTCGGCACAACCGCAAACTGCTAGTGCGCCAACGGCAACTGCAGCTGCGACTCCGGTAAAACCTTTTGTTCCGGCTGGAGAGACCTATGTGGAAGAAGTGAAGAACTCACAAATGCGTAAAACGATCGCCCGTAGATTGGCAGAATCGAAGTTTACAGCACCACATTACTACCTGACGATCGAAGTGGCTATGGACAATGCGATGGCTTCCCGTGAAATGATTAACGGATTGCCGGATACCAAAGTATCGTTTAACGATATGGTGATCAAAGCGTGTGCGATGGCGTTGAAAAAACACCCACAGGTAAATTCACAGTGGAAAGAAGATGTAACGGTAATCAACCACCATGTAAACATCGGAGTAGCGGTAGCGGTGGAAGACGGATTGGTAGTTCCGGTATTGCGTTTCGCGGACCAGATGACGTTATCTCAAATCGGTGCTAATGTAAAAGATGTAGCTGGAAGAGCCCGAAACAAAAAATTACAACCTGCTGAAATGGAAGGTAGTACATTTACTGTTTCGAATTTGGGAATGTTCGGAATTACCGAATTTACATCGATCATCAATCAACCGAACTCGGCCATTTTATCGGTAGGAGCAATTGTTGAAAAACCGGTGGTTCGCAACGGACAAATCGTAGTTGGAAATACAATGAAAGTAACCCTTGCGTGCGATCACAGAACTGTTGACGGTGCAACCGGAGCACAGTTTTTACAAACTTTAAGACAATATCTGGAAAACCCGGTGACTATGCTGGCATAATCTGGAATATTCCAAATAAATCAATCCCGTCTTGATATTCAGGACGGGATTTTTAGTATTTTAGCGAAAGTGTAAAAATACTCCCCACATGAAAAAAACACTTTATCTTTTACCATTTGTATTACTGGGATGTGCTACCTCGAATACCAAAAGTGACAAAGGAACTACGACTACAGCTTCTGCTTATGAAGTGAAACAACAAGATGTCGCTCATACGTTGCAATACCTGGCATCCGACGAACTGGAAGGTCGCGATAGTGGTAGTAAAGGAATTGAAAAAGCAGCTATTTATCTGGAGAATCTGTTGCGTGAAAATAATATTAAACCGTATTTTAAAACCTATCGGGATACGTTGACCAACTTCCATAAACCGGCTTTTAATATCGTAGGGTTTATCGAAGGAAATGATCCGAAACTTAAAAACGAATTTGTGATCATTGGGGCGCATTACGATCATATCGGACGCGTGTCGACTCCGGTTAACGGGGATGATATTGCCAATGGTGCCAACGATAATGCTTCCGGGACAACGGTGATGTCGGAAGTAGCCAAATATTTTGCAAAAAATAAAACAAATAAAAGAAGCATATTGGTTGCCTTCTTTTCGGCGGAAGAAAAAGGATTGTTGGGATCCTATCATCTGGCAAAAAAATTAAAGGAGCAGCATTTTAATCTGTATACGATGCTGAATTTTGAAATGCTGGGTGTGCCAATGAAACGGGAATTTGCATCCTATATAACCGGTTTTGGAAAATCGAATATGTCGGAAAAAATTAACGAGTATACCCAAAAGAAAACCGTAGGTTTTTTGGAAATCGAATTGCAATACCGCTTGTTTATGGCTTCGGATAATTATCCGTTTTTCGTCGAATTTAACGTACCGGCACAAACGGTTTGTACGTTCGACTTTGAAAATTATTCCTATTACCATCATCCATTGGATGAATTTAAATTGATGGATACGGCACATATGGCGGCCTATGCCAAAGAAATCATCCCGGCTGTAGCGGGAATGACCAATTCCAAAGAAAAAGAGATTAAACTAAATTAAAATTATAAAAGAGATCAGGATTTTACAGTAAAATGAAAAACATTATTATAACAGGAACCAGTAGAGGAATCGGATATGAACTGGCATTGGAATTTGCTGCTGCCGGACATAATGTGCTGGCTTTGTCGCGAAAACAACCCCAGGCATTACTCGAAAATGAAAATATCAGCTGTTTAAGTATTGATTTGTCGCTGGAGGAAGATCTGGAAAAAATACAACAATTTATCGCGACAACCTGGAAAAAGGTGGATGTTCTGATCCACAATGCCGGGGCGTTATTGCTAAAACCATTCGGGGAAATTTCGGCTCAGGAATTCGAAAATATTTATAAAGTAAATGTTTTTGGTGTGGCCAATTTAACCCGTATCTGTATTCCGTACCTGCAAAAAGGAAGCCATGTAGTAACGATCAGTAGTATGGGGGGGATTCAGGGAAGTATGAAATTTGCCGGATTAGCCGCGTACAGTTCCAGTAAAGGTGCGGTGATTACCTTGTCGGAATTATTGGCTGAAGAATATAAGGACAAAGGAATCGCCTTTAATGTGTTGGCATTAGGTGCTGTTCAGACAGAAATGTTGCAGGAAGCATTTCCGGGATATGAAGCACCGCTAAACGCAAAAGAAATGGCCGATTATATTTTTGATTTTGCTCTAAACGGCAATAAATATTTTAACGGAAAAGTGTTACAGGTTTCTTCAACCACACCCTAAATGCGTTCAGGGGAATCCAGATGAAAGATAAATTAGCACCCTATATACCGGAACATGCACTGGATAGCGTTTTTGAGCTGATAAAGCTCAATCGTGTACATCTGAAAATCGTGAATGAAAGGGTAACCCGACACGGCGATTATCGGAAACACCCGGATGGCTACCATCAGATTACTGTAAATGCCAGTCTGAATAAATATCGGTTTTTAATGACGCTTATCCATGAAATTGCACATTTGGTGGCTTTCGAAAAATACGGTCGGAATATAAAACCACATGGCGATGAATGGAAGCTTACATTCCAACGGTTGATGGTGCCTTTTTTGCGACCGGAAATTTTTCCGAATCAATTATTGCCATTGCTGGCAAGGCATTTCAGAAATCCGAAAGCCAGTAGTGATACCGATGCAACATTAGCCCTTGCCTTAAAACAATTTGATCCGGCTAACGATAAAAATTATATATTTGAAATCCCGTATGGAAGTGTCTTCCGGATACACAATGGAAGAATTTTTAAAAAAGGAGCACAACGAATAAAACGATTCGAATGTATGGAATTGAGTTCGGGTAGAGTTTACCTGTTTAATCCCAATGCCGAAGTTGAGTTGTTACCCGGATAATAAACTAAAGAATTAGCCATGTCATTTGACACAATATGATGAATAAAAACTATTATGCAATACTAATGGCCGGTGGAGTTGGATCCCGCTTCTGGCCGGTAAGTACAGTAGATTTTCCTAAGCAGTTCCACGATATGCTGGGCACCGGAGATACCCTGATCCAGAAAACATTTAGTAGACTCTCAAGAATTGTTCCGAAGGAGAATATATTGATTTTAACCAACGAGCGCTATAATCAATTGGTGTTGGAACAATTACCTCAGGTAAAACAGGAACAGGTAATTCTGGAGCCTGTAATGCGAAATACAGCCCCTTGTATCGTATTGGCCTCGTTAAAAATACAACAAAAAAATCCGGAGGCATTAGTGGTTGTTGCACCAAGTGATCATTGGATTGAGGATGAAGATCAATTTATAGCCAATCTTCAAAAATCATTCGATAATTGTTCTGAAAGCAATGTTTTGATGACATTGGGGATTTTGCCAACCTTCCCGAATACGGGCTATGGGTATATCGAATATAACAAACTGGATAATAAACCAATTAAAAAGGTAGTACAGTTCCGGGAAAAACCAGATTATGCTACGGCTAAAGCGTTTATCCAAAGTCGTAATTTTCTTTGGAATGCCGGAATATTTATTTGGAGTATCCGTTCGATCATCGAAGCTTTTGAAACCTTCCATCCGGAAATGTTACGTCTGTTTCAAAAGGGAATGGATTTTTACAATACACCACGGGAACAGGAATTTATCAATACGATTTATCCGGATGCCGAAAACATTTCAATCGATTACGCCATCCTTGAAAAAGCGAAAAACGTATTTGTCTTACCGGCAACATTCGACTGGAATGATTTGGGTACCTGGGGAGCACTTCACGAAAAATTACCAAAGGATGATCAATTTAATGCGGTAGTGAATGCAACCATGATTTTGGAAAATGCGTCCAATAATATTATCCGTACCGAAGGAAAAAAACTGGTGGTGATTAACGGTTTAAGCGATTTCATCGTTGTAGATAAAAACGATACGCTGCTAATCTTTCCTAAAGATAAGGAGCAGGAGATTAAAAAAATAAGTAACTTATTGGATAAAAAATAAAACCTACAAAAAATGCCTCTGAATGAGGCATTTTTTATGAGATAAAGTGTCGTTCTTTTATAACTCTCTGTTTTGTGCTTTTCGCACTTTTTTAAACAGGTTCGATGAGTATACAAAGTCAACAATGGCTTCGTTGTCTGTTTTAAAGATTTCACGTTTGGTGCCTTCCCAGGCCAAAATACCTTCTTTTAAGAAAATAATCTTTTCTCCGATTTCCATTACGGAGTTCATATCGTGCGTATTGATCACTGTCGTAATGTTGTACTCTTCGGTGATTTCATGAATCAGGTTGTCGATTACAATCGATGTTTTTGGATCCAGACCGGAGTTGGGCTCGTCACAAAATAAATATTTCGGGTTGTTTACAATCGCACGGGCAATGGCTACACGCTTTTGCATCCCTCCGGATATTTCAGATGGTTTCTTTTTATGTGCATTGATCAACTTTACACGGTCGATAACAAAATCAACACGCTCCTGAATTTCACGCGGGTTTTTATTGGTAAACATTTTTAACGGGAATCCGATGTTTTCTTCCACGGTCATCGAATCGAATAATGCACTTCCCTGAAATACCATTCCGATTTCAGTACGCAAATCGCGTTTTTCGTCATTAGTAAGTTCGGAGTAAATCCGACCGTCAAACGAGATGGTTCCTTTGTCCGGTGTATGAATACCCAATAGGCTTTTTAATAATACAGTTTTCCCGGAACCACTCTGTCCAATGATCAAATTGGTCTTCCCGGTGTCGAAAACCGTGGAAATCCCTTTTAAAACCTTGGTGTCACCAAATGATTTCTCGATATCTTTTACTTCGATCATGATTATTTGGTTAAAAGTAATTGTGTTAAAATATAATTCGCCAGAATGATCGCCACACTGGTCCATACGAATGAGGTCGTACTGGCTTTTCCTACTTCCAATGCGCCTCCCTTCATATAATAACCGTGGAACGACGGGATCGTTGCCAATAGTAAAGCAAATACAACGGTTTTAATAAACGCATAGATCACGTGAAACGGAATGAATTCTACTTGTAATCCGGTCATAAATTCATCACTCGATGCAAATCCACCGTAAACTCCGGCAATCCATCCACCTAAAATTCCCAAAAACATACTCAAACCAATCACAAACGGATACAATAGTAATGCGATTACTTTTGGGAATACCAGATAGTTCAGGGAATTGATTCCCATTACTTCTAAAGCGTCGATCTGTTCGGTTACGCGCATCGTTCCGATACTGGAGGTAATAAAAGATCCCATTTTACCGGCCATGATGATGGAGATAAAAGTAGGAGCAAATTCCAGAATTACCGATTGACGGGTCGCAAAACCAATCAGGTATTTTGGGATTAACGGGTTGGTTAAGTTTAACGCCGTTTGGATGGCGACAACGCCACCAACGAAAAACGAAATAAACGCCACAATTCCCAGTGATCCGATAATTAAATCGTCTATTTCTTTGAAAATTAGCTGCTTCATAGCCGACCATTTTGTCGGTTTATTGAAGACTTCTTTCAACATCAGGAAGTATTTTCCTATTTGCGACAGATATCTAAGCATAATATTTTATAAATCTTGGCTAAATTACCAATAAGTTACGAGTTATGGGGTATCGCAACGGAGTTTTTTGGCTTATAAAAGCTTGGCTTTCATTTTTTGAAAACGGTATTTCCGAATAAAGCGACCTTGTTCCGATGTGACCAAATACGGTTTTTTACCCAACCAGGCTTTTAGAAAACCAACCATATAATCGATAAAAAGAAGCGGTTTCTTTTTGAGTAAGGCCAGTTTTAAAGAGGCAATAGAAGTAATTATAAATCCGTAACGCAGACTGTAAAATGCAGCGCCTTGTTTGTAGCGTGCCGTTTTGTTGTAATTCGCTCCGGTAGGTTTCAGGTGTTTTACCTGTAAATTTGCATCGGTTACGACTTTCCAGTTGTAAAACTTACAAAGCAACTCGTCAACCGTATCCCAACCCATTGCCGGTTTTAATCCGCCAATCTGTTCAAAACAGGCTTTGCGATAGGCTTTAAAAGCACCGCGGATATGATCTTTATCGGTGAGATTTTCCAAAATCCAATCGCCGTTTTTTTCGATATAAGCAAAACCACCGGCCATACCGATTTCGGAATCACTTTGAAAAATACGGATAATCGTTTCGAAATAATTGGGTGGTAAAATCAGGTCGGCATCCAATTTGACAATAAAATCATAGCTGCCGTCCAATTGTTCGTATCCTTTTTGAAATGCCTGAATAACTTTGCTTCCGGGTAAATGGATCGCATCCGATTTTTTTTCAATGATCGAAATCCAGGGATAACGTACTGCAAAATCGCTCACAATGGCATGAGTGTTGTCGGTAGAATTGTCGTTTACGACCACAACCTGTTGCGGAAGTACGGTTTGAGCCGCCAACGATTTCAGCGTTCCTGAAATAAAGGCTTCTTCGTTGTGTGCCGGAATAACGATATAATACCTCATTATTTTATTTTTTCAGCATAAACGATATAATAACGCGGTGTAAAGCGGCGTAATAATGGGCGAATTCCGATCTGTTTTACCGGGTTGGTGAATTTTTCGCGATCCAGGATTTTCCAGCCTGTTTTTTCCAGTAACCAATCCAGTTGCCAGTCTTCAAATTCATGGTAGTGCCGATCCCACATATCGGTTTTGCTGCGGTAAGCAGGCGAAAACCATAAACGCATTGGAATCGAAATAACCAGTTTGTCCGATTGGATGTTTTGTAAAACCGTAAACGGATTTAACAGGTGTTCGAAAATTTCGAAAGCCGTTGTCACCGGATGGTTGCTTTCCGAAAGTGCCGTCTGATCGATATCCAGATCTTCTCCTTTGGTGTTGGTTACAGTATAGCCGTTTTCTTTCATAATTGTAGAAAACGGGTTTTCAACACCCAAATCCAGAATAGCTTCCGAGGGGGAAATATGTTTTTGTAAAAAGGCTAGTGTATGTTTAAATCGCTTGTTCGGAAATGTTTTTTCGTACATAGTTATAATCGGTAGACGAAGGCATTTATGTTCATTCCTGCGCCTACGGATGCAAAGATAATAACATCTCCTTTATGAAGTTCCTGATTTTCAATTTTTCCTTTTATCAATAAATCATATAACGTCGGAACGGTGGCCACACTCGAATTTCCGAGTTTGTGGATACTCATGGGCATCACGCCCTCCGGAGGTGTTTGTTTGTACAATCGGAAAAAACGCTGGATAATGGCTTCATCCATTTTTTCGTTGGCCTGATGAATCAGTACTTTTTTGACTTCTTCGATCGTAATACCACTTTTGTCCAGACATTCTTTCATGGCTTTCGGAACCTGACTTAAGGCAAATTCGTAAATCTTGCGGCCATACATTTTGATATAGCGTACATCGGGATCGTGTTCGGCATTAAAGGAATTTCCGAAATATAGAAAATAGGCTTCGTCATAGGTGAAAGATGCTGTTTCGTGGGCAAGCATTCCAATATGGTCGTCGTTGGTTGCTTCTATAATCGTAGCACCGGCACCATCGGAATAAATCATACTGTCGCGATCGTGAATGTCGACAACCCGTGATAGGGTTTCGGCTCCAATTACCAGGCATCTTTTAGCTATACCGGCTTTGATATAGGCATTTGCCTGAATCATGCCTTCAATCCAACCCGGACAACCAAAAAGGATGTCGTAGGCCACACATTTCGGATTTTTAATTTTAAGGCTGTGTTTTACCCGTGCGGATAAACTGGGAAGAATATCCGTTTGTATCGCCCCTTGTTTTACATTGCCGAAGTTATGGGCAAAGATGATATAATCTAAAGTCTCCGGATCGATTCCGGCATCTTCAATCGCTCTTTGAGCAGCAAAATAAGCAATATCGGATGTTAATAATTGATCCTCGACATACCGGCGTTCTTCGATACCCGTAATTTCTTTAAACTTTTGAGCAACGACATCATTAGCATATGGAAAAGGCGTTCCATCGTCATTTAAAAACTGATGCTGGGCAAAATCGAGATTGGTTACGGTGATAGTGGGAATATAGCTTCCGGAACCGATTATTTTACTGTTCATAAGGTGAATTTATACTAATACTAAGTTATTGATTTTAAACGCTTATGTGTCGGTAAAAATTTTATGTAAAATGATTATTATGGAATAGTTATTTAAAGGAGTTTAAAATTATTGATACCAAAATTAATTGTGATTTTTTTGAGAAATCTTTAGCTGCATAATCGTCGCTATTGATAAAGCACGGGTCTTTATCAGCTCGGAATTACTGCCTTCAAAGTGTTCGTCAACCGTTTTGTCGAAATGTTCCAGCCATATTTGAAAATGCTCCGGGCGTAACGATTCTTTTTCGTTGAGTTCCAGATGGATGTGCATAACGTTTTTTCGGTAACTTCCCTCGCGAAGAAGCGTTTGTTCCCAGAAATCGGCCAAATGCGGTAGATGGGCTTCCAGATCAATTTGGGCAATGTCGGTAAAGATATAGCGGATACGATCGTCGGATAAAAGTTTGTTGTAAAACTGTCGCATCAGATGGAGTAAATCGGCTCGATTGGTAATGTCATTCATATTGTGAAGGTATAAAAAAAGAGCCGCATAAAGCGGCTCTTCGTATTTATATTTAATTTTAGTGTTCCATATAGGCCTCAATAGGCGCACAAGAACAAACTAAATTACGGTCACCGTAAGCATCATCAACACGACGTACGGAAGGCCAGAATTTGTTTTCGGCAATATATTCCAACGGATAAGCCGCTTTCTCTCTCGAGTAAGGGAAATCCCATCGATCAGCAGTTAACATGGCTAAGGTGTGCGGTGCATTTTTCAATACATTGTTGGTATCGTCAGCAGTAGCGTTTTCAATTTCTTTTCGGATTGAAATCATCGCATCACAGAAACGATCCAATTCGCCTAAGTTTTCACTTTCGGTCGGTTCGATCATTAACGTTCCGGCTACCGGGAACGAAACTGTTGGTGCGTGGAAACCGTAGTCCATCAAACGTTTTGCGATATCGGTTACTTCGATTCCGTTTTGTTTGAATGAACGACAATCAACAATCATTTCGTGTGCTGCACGTCCGCATTCTCCCGTATATAAAATAGGGTAGTGTTGCTCCAAACGCGCTTTCATATAGTTGGCGTTTAGAATCGCAAACTGTGTCGCTTGTTTTAAACCTTCGGCTCCTAACATCGTGATATAACCGTATGAAATCAAACATACCAAAGCCGATCCGTAAGGTGCAGCCGAGATAGCAGAAATCGCCTGATCACCACCGGTAGCAATTACCGGGTTTGTTGGTAAGAAAGGTACCAGGTGTGGCGCTACGCAAATAGGTCCAACTCCAGGTCCACCTCCTCCGTGAGGAATCGCGAATGTTTTGTGTAGGTTCAGGTGACAAACATCAGCACCGATAGTAGCAGGATTTGTAAGTCCTACCTGAGCGTTCATGTTGGCACCGTCCATATATACCTGACCACCGTTTTCGTGGATCAGTTTGGTGATCTCGATAATGGAACTTTCGTATACACCATGTGTAGACGGATAGGTTACCATTAAACAAGACAGGTTGTCTTTATGTTGGATTGCTTTTGCTCTTAAATCTTCAACATCGATATTTCCTTCCGGAGTGGTTTTGGTTACTATGATGTCCATTCCAGCCATAGCTGCCGAAGCCGGGTTGGTTCCGTGTGCCGATGATGGGATCAAACATACGTTACGGTGACCTTCGCCTCTGGAAATATGATACGCACGAATGGCCATCAATCCGGCATATTCTCCCTGAGCACCGGAGTTTGGCTGTAAAGAGGTACCTGCAAAACCGGTTACCACGTTTAATTGCTCTTCCAGTTTTTTCAACATGGTTAAGTAACCCGTAGTTTGGTT
This sequence comes from Flavobacterium sp. WV_118_3, assembly GCF_039778605.1. Classification (NCBI taxonomy): domain Bacteria; kingdom Pseudomonadati; phylum Bacteroidota; class Flavobacteriia; order Flavobacteriales; family Flavobacteriaceae; genus Flavobacterium; species Flavobacterium sp. WV_118_3. The sequence goes on from NZ_CP156060.1 coordinate 188,495, forward strand.
TACCGGAGCAAACGGGTGAATGCTGTTCCAGTTGGCCATACTTAAGGGTAACATTTCGGCAGCCGCATTTAATTTCATTGTACACGATCCTAAAGAGATCATCGAATGATTTAAGGCAAGGTCTTTACGCTCTAATTTTTTGATATAACGCATTAAAGCCGTTTCCGAATGATGGCTGTTAAATACGTCGTGTTGTAAGAAAGTCGACGTTCTTACCATTTTCTCCTGAATATGAGTAGCGGTGTCTAAAGCGGTTACCGTTACGGTTTCTTTTCCAAGAACTTCAGCAAAAATGGCTACGATTTGGTTGATGTCGTTTAAAGAGGTTGTCTCGTTAAAAGAAATCGAAATCGTATCGTTGTCGCTATAATAGAAGTTTACTTCGTTGTTTTCGGCTACTGCTTTTACTTTGGCAGCATCGGCTTTAACCGTGATAGTGTCGAAGAAAGCCGTGTTGATTTGGTTGATTCCCAGTTTTGCCAATGCATTGGCAGTAGTAACCGCCGAAGCGTGTACTTTGTCGGCAATATACTGTAATCCTTTTGGCCCGTGGTATACGGCATACATACCGGCCATAACCGCTAGTAATACCTGAGCCGTACAAATATTGGACGTTGCTTTTTCACGTTTGATGTGTTGCTCACGGGTTTGTAACGCCATACGTAACGCACGGTTACCATTAACATCCTGAGAAACGCCAATAATACGTCCCGGCATACTGCGTTTGTATTCTTCTTTAGTTGCGAAGAAAGCCGCGTGTGGTCCTCCAAATCCCATTGGAATACCGAATCGTTGCGTAGTTCCTACTACAACATCGGCTCCTAATTCGCCCGGAGCGGTTAATTTTACTAGACTTAGAATGTCGGCTGCTACAGCAACTTTGATTTCTTTGGATTTAGCAGTGTGGATAAAACCGGCATAGTCGTAAACCTGACCGTGTTTTCCAGGGTATTGTAAGATCGCTCCGAAGAAATCTTCTGAGAAATCAAATGTTTCGTGGTTCCCTACTACCAGTTCGATTCCAATTGGAGTGGAACGGGTTTCCAGTACCGATAAGGTTTGCGGTAAAATCTCTTCCGAAACGAAGAATTTATTCGCGTTGTTTTTTTTCTGATCTCTGGTGCGTACATCAAAAAGTAAAGCCATCGCTTCTGCAGCAGCAGTACCTTCGTCCAGTAACGAAGCATTGGCAATTTCCATTCCGGTTAATTCGATAACCGTAGTCTGGTAATTTAAAAGAGCTTCCAAACGCCCCTGAGCAATTTCTGCCTGATACGGCGTGTAAGCGGTATACCATCCCGGGTTTTCAAAAATGTTACGTTGAATTACCGGTGGAACAATTGCCGGGTGATACCCTAAACCGATATACGATTTGAATACTTTGTTTTGGGCACCCAATTGCTGGATATGTGTTAAATATTCGTATTCTGTTAAAGCCGGATCCAGTTGTAAATCGTTTTTTAAACGGATTCCGTCCGGAAATGTTTCATACAATAATTGATCCATGTCCTTTACTCCAATGGTTTGGAACATGTGTTGAAGGTCGCTCTCTCTTGGACCTAAATGTCGTAAAGCAAATGCGTCTGTTTTCATCAGTTCTTAATGTCCTGTTTATAAACGTTTGATATTTCCGTAACACAGAATACATCAAACTGTCGTTAAGTTGTGTTTTAAGCGAACAAAAATAACTATTAATCTCTTAATAAAATTCTTTTTTAACTCCAATTTTTGTTGAATTTTCAACCAAAATGAAATGTTATTAACAGATTGATTATTTTTGTAAGTATGCAACTACTCAAGAAATTACTTGACTTTTATATAAACGGAAGTATTCATGTGGCTATCGCGGTATTCGCTTTGGTGCAGATGACTTTCCATTTTTTTTATATTTCATTTGATTGGGCGATGTCGCTATTTGCCTTTTGTGGTACCATCGTCGGCTATAACTTTGTGAAATACGATGCATTAGCCCGTGCGAAAAAGCTCAAAATGAGTCGGCAGTTAAAAGCAATTGTTGTGTTAAGTGTGTTTGCTTTTGTCGGAACACTTTATGGTTTCTGGTATTTACAACGGCAAACACAATTGTTGTCGCTTGCTTTTTTGGGGCTGACGTTGTTGTATACGTTACCGGTTTTTCCAAAATTGGGGAATGCCCGGAATTGGGCCGGAGTGAAAATCTATATCGTGGCTTTTTGCTGGGCCGGTATTACGTTGTTCCTTCCGATTTTAAACGCCGGACTGGATTTTACGAATGATGTTTTTCTAAAGTTTTTTCAGCGCTTCCTTTTGGTAATCATCCTCATTCTTATTTTTGAAATTATCGATCTGAAGAACGACGATGTTTCGTTACAAACCGTTCCGCAACGTTTAGGCGTGAAGCGAACCAAAGGACTCAATTTATTTCTGTTGTTCCCTTTTTACGGATTGGAGTTTTTTAAAAGCGATTTCCAGATCGTACAGTTGTGGATTAATCTTGTATTGGTAGTGGTTATTGCGCTTTTTACCCTTTTTTCAAGTCCGAAACGCTCCGATTATTATACGTCTTTTTGGGTGGAAAGTATTCCGGTTTTCTGGTGGGGATTGGTGTTGCTTTTTGCATAATCTATTGCAAAAAAACTGATTTTGTTTGTGATTTTTTGAAGCTTTAATTTTCGGCCAGGTATTTTAAAAGTTTGTTCCGATTTAAAAGCATTTGATACAGGTGTTTTTTAAGAATCAGGATGTCAAACAATTTTCCAATAATTCCAAAAGGTGTTCGGTATTCTATTTTATCGATCATAATTGTGACGTCATCCCGGGTTTCAAAAAGATGTTCGTGTCTGAAAAACGTAAAATGGCCTTTTGTCATTTCGTCTGTAAAATGATCGGGCGACGCCATAGTCGTAATTTTACTTTGGTGGTTGAGGTACAAACCAAAATGTTTTCCGCGCCAGGTTACGGTTTCATTCAGATGAATCAATCCGGATGTCTTCCCGGCAATCGCCTGTTCCTTCGTTTGAGAAACCGAGAGTGTATGGATGTCGATATTTCGGGCCAAATCAAAAACAATTTTTGACGGTGCTTTAATCGGAGTGGTAATGGTAAATGTGGTCATGTGAAAAAGAATTGTAGTTTTAGAATTACCAAACCGGTAAATACGGTCGCAAATAACATAAATAAGATATTCATAAAATAACTGCCAATTTTAAACTGCCATTTTTTCGGAATCGTATACATCGGATAATAGGCAATCTGAGTGGCGACTTTTCCGGTCCAGTAAGCGGCAATAAGTACGGTTAGAGCGAAGGCAAGCCGGGTGTTTTGCTGTAGGTCGTCATACAGAAAAATGGCGATTAGTCCGAACGAAAAATTAAGGCCCTGTATGTATCTTCCGTAGGTTTTGGCGATTTCCTGATTTAATGGTTTTAGTTTTTTAACGTCGTTGTACCAGTCAAATACCTTATGGCGGATATAGGGATAAATCAGTGCGGTGAAAATCTGGCCGATTCCCGCTACGACAATCAGCCAGTTTGGAATTGTAAAGTTCATGTGTTAGGCTTTAAAAACTATTTTTTCTTCTCTTGCGGTTTGGCTCGCTTTTCGTTTTCCTCTAAAAAAGAAATAGAGGTTTAGAAAAAGCATCACGCCTAAATAGATCGCAAAGCCACCAATTTTATAGCTTAAGGCTTCAATAAGTTCCTGATAGGTATTGTTGTAAAGATTCATGTCGAGTATCATCAACGCAAAACCCAGGTTGAGCAGGTAAAATCCGGTTTCGAATAGTTTGTTGGTCGCGATGGCAATTTCTTCGCGACCTTTAAAAATGTCAAGCATATAGACTTTACTGTTTCGGAAAAGTGTTTTAGAGACATAATAGGTCAGAAAAAGTGCAATGGGCAAATAAATAACATAACCGATAAGTGTTTTGGTCGTTTCCATGGTAGTATGATTTATAGTTATTGAATTAATTTTTGAACATAGTTTTTTAGAAGGAAAAGATTGATATAATGCAATGCGGCCAACAGAAAAAGGATGATTGCCGATTTGAAGGCGATCACTTCGATTAGCATGGGTAACGATGTGATGGTGTGCCAGTTGGTAATTGTAATAGCGCAATAACCAATATTAACCAGATAATATCCGGTAAGCAAAGCTTTGTTGATCTGTTGGCAAAGTGCTTTATGATCCGGGATTAGGGTGGCTACAAATATGTTTCCGTTGTCATAACAGATTCTTCCGATTTTGACGATGATCCAACTCATCAGTCCGAGGAAAAGGAGGTAGGCAATACTGTTGTAGTTCATTGTTTTTAAAATTTTATAGTTATGAAACTTTCAGAAAAAAATGAAACTTTGGTTTAAATTTTTTTATTTCATGATTTTGATCACCAATTTGGTTAACCAATTGTCTTTGTATTCGGTAATCTTGTCCAAAACATTGTCGGCTTTTAAAACGAAGTCGTGTAGCTTGGTGGTTTGTTCGATAAAATGTTTGGCCTCAGCCGAGTTGTTGCCTTCGATAGAGGATACTTCTTTTAAAATTTTTAAAGCAGGTTTGATTTCCCGTTTGCTTCTTTCCTGTGAAATTTTAACCGCCAGTTCGTCCAGATCTTTTTCGGCAGTAAAGAATTCTTTTCGTTCGCCGGCTTTGTATTCTTTATATACAATGCCCCAATCCATCAAGCCTCTTAAATTCATACTGGCATTTCCTCTGGAAATATGAAGGGCTTCCATAATGTCTTCCATCGAAAGCGGTTCGGCCGAAACCATTAACAAGGCATGAATCTGAGCCATGGTTTTGTTAATGCCCCATTGCGAGCCTAAGGCGCCCCAGGTTTGTACAAATTTGTTTTTTGCTTCGTTGAATTCCATAGTTCAAATGTATAAATAATTTCTAAAGTTTCAAAAATAATTGAAAGTTTATTTTGAAAAATAACCCGAAATCAATCGGGCTATATTTTTTATAGTAATCCGGCGCGTTTTAAGAGCGCTTCCGGTTTTGGTTCCTGACCTCTGAATTTTTTATAAAGCGTCATCGGATGGTCGGTTCCACCTTGCGATAAGATGTTGTCTTTGAAGCGTTGTGCGACTTCCGGATTAAAGATTCCTTGTTCCTGGAAATAAGCAAAAGCGTCGGCATCGAGAACTTCGGCCCATTTGTAGCTGTAATATCCGGACGAATAGCCGCCCTGGAAGATATGCGAAAAAGAAGTACTCATCGCATTTTCGGCTACATCGGGATAGAGTTTGGTCGAAGCAAATTGTTCGTTTTCAAAAGCTTTTACATCGCGGATTCCGGACGGATCTTGTCCGTGCCATCCCATATCCAATAATCCAAAACTGATTTGGCGTAAGGTGGCCATTCCTTCCAGAAAACTGGCACTTTCTTTTATCTTTTCGACGTATTCCATTGGGATGATTTCGCCGGTTTGATAGTGTTTGGCAAACAAAGCTAAGGCTTCCGGTTCGTAACACCAGTTTTCCATTACCTGACTTGGTAATTCTACAAAGTCCCAATATACACTGGTTCCGGATAAGCTCGGATAGGTGGTGTTGGCAAGCATGCCGTGTAGCGCATGGCCAAATTCGTGGAATAAAGTGGTTACTTCATTAAAGGTAAGTAACGATGGTTTGGTTGCCGTTGGTTTGGTGAAATTACAAACAATCGATACATGCGGTCGTTCGTTAACTCCGTTCTGAATCGATTGGTGTTTATAGGATGTCATCCAGGCACCATTGCGTTTTCCTTTTCTTGGGAAAAAATCAGCGTAAAAAATCGCGACAAGATTTCCGTTGTTGTCTTTTACTTCAAACGTTTGTACTTCTTCGTGGTATTTATCGATGTCAAAAATCTCGGTAAACGAGATGCCAAATAGTTTTTGTGCTATGGTAAAGGCACCGTTTAGTACGTTTTCTAATTTAAAGTATGGTTTTAAGGTTTCGTCGTCGAGGTTGAAAAGTTCTTGTTTTAATTTTTCGGAATAATAGGCACCATCCCATTTTTCCAAATGATCAATCGGATCCAGTTTTTTGGCAAAGTTGGTTAATTGTGCAAATTCGCGTTCGGCAGCCGGTTTGGCTTTCGATTGTAAGTCATCCAAAAATGCGGTTACTTTTTGCGGACTTTGTGCCATACGTTCTTCCAATACAAAATGGGCATGGGAGGCGTATCCTAAAAGATTGGCTCTTTCGTGACGTAGGTTTGCAATTTTAATTACGATTTCCTGATTGTCGAAAGCGTTATTCTGAAATCCTTTACGACCAAATGCAATGCTGATCGCTTTACGCAATTCGCGATTGTGGGCGTAGGTTACAAATGGTAAATAACTCGGATGATCCAAGGTGAAAATCCAACCGTCTTTATCCTGACTTTTTGCGATGGCATGTGCGGCTTCGATCGCACCTTCTGGTAAACCGTCAAGATCTTTTTCGTCGGTTAAGTGTAATTGATAAGCGTTGGTTTCGGCTAACACATTTTCACCGAAGGTTAACGATAGTTTGGCCAGTTCGGCATCGATTTCGCGTAAACGGGCTTTTTTGTCTTCTGCTAATAAAGCACCGTTTCGTGAAAAACTTTTGTATTTTTTAGTTAACAGTGTGTGCTGTTCGGTAGTAAGATTAAGTTGATCAATTTGGTCGTATACGGTTTTAACGCGTTGGAATAAATCGACATTTAAAGTGATGTCATTTCCGAATGCCGTTAAAACAGGAGATACTTCCTGGGCAATTTTTTGCATTTCATCACTGGTTTCCGCCGAATTCAAATTGAAGAAAATGGACGACAAGCGTTCCAAAGCATCACCGGAATATTCCAGTGCTTCAATTGTATTGGCAAAAGTTGGTGCTTCCGGATTGTGGGTTATAGCATCGATTTCGGCACGTGCCGCAGCGATTGTTGTTGTAAATGCCGGAGCATAGTCCTCAATTTTTATTTGCGAAAACGGCGCAGTGTTATATTTGGTAGTAAATCTTTCGGTTAAAATACTCATATATAGTGCTATTAGCTTTAATTAATGATATGTCTGTGTTAGACAAGGTACAACTTCGCTTTTTCTAATCCAAATCCGGTTGATGGAAGCGGGGAATTTATTTTAAGTCTTCGGAAGCTTTTAAAACTGCTTGCTTCAGACTTTCTTTATACGCGGTGATTTTATCCAGAACGGCACTGTCGTGACTTCCGATAATCTGTGCTGCCAGGATGCCGGCATTTTTGGCACCGTTTAACGCTACGGTGGCTACCGGTACGCCACCTGGCATCTGAAGGATCGAAAGAACACTGTCCCATCCGTCTATCGAATTGCTGGATTTTACCGGAACACCAATTACGGGAAGGGGCGACATCGAAGCGACCATTCCAGGTAAATGAGCGGCTCCACCAGCTCCGGCTATAATAACATTGATGCCGCGCTTGTGGGCATTCGTACTAAAATCAAATAATTTTTCCGGTGTACGGTGTGCTGATACGATATCGACTTCTGTTGTAATTCCGAATTCTTTTAATATAGTGATGGCATCCTGCATTACCGGCATATCCGAAATGCTACCCATGATGATGGCTACTTTGCTCATAGTGTTGTGGTGTTTAATTAGGAGTGACTAATTACTTTGATCGTATTTTTGACTATTTCTGCGGTTTTGCGGGCTTCGTTAATATTTTCGTTTACAATGGTTACGTGACCCATTTTACGGAAAGGACGGGTTTCTCTTTTTCCGTATATATGAGGGGTTACACCATCGATGGCTAATATTTTTTCGATATTCTGGTAGATAACCGGACCGGAATAACCTTCTTCACCGACTAAGTTTACCATAATACCGGCAACTTTACTATCGGTATTGCCTAAGGGTAAATCAAGAATAGCGCGGATGTGTTGTTCAAATTGCGAAGTATAGCTGGCTTCAATCGAGTAATGCCCGGAATTGTGAGGTCTCGGTGCTACTTCGTTTACCAGAATAGTGTCGTCTTCGGTTTGGAACATTTCTACCGCCAATAAACCAACATGGTTGAATTTTTCGGAAACCTGTAATGCGATCGCCCGTGCTTTTTGTGCAACCGTTTCGTCTATACGGGCCGGACAGATTACGTATTCGACCTGATTGGCTTCCGGGTGGAATTCCATTTCGACTACCGGATAGGTCTTGATCGATCCGGATGGTGTGCGACTTACAATTACCGCAAGTTCATTTTTAAACGGAATCATCTGCTCCGCTATACATTCGGTATCGGGTAGAGTAGTAAGGTCGCTGGCAGTACGGATAATTTTTACACCATTGCCATCATAACCAAACTGGGCACTTTTCCATACAAACGGTATGTTGGTTTCGTTGTTAGCTACCGATTGAATCAGATTGTCTTTATCGGTAAACCTACGGTAAGGTGCTGTAGGGATATTGTTTTCGGAATAAAAATCTTTTTGTCGGCCCTTATTTTGAATTAGCCGCAGGGTCTTAGGAGATGGATAAACGGCCAGTCCTTCCTGCTCGAGTTGGTCTAAAGCGTCAAGGTTGATATTTTCGATTTCGATGGTTAGAAGGTTTACTTTTTTACCGAAACGGTATACGGTTTCGAAATCCATCAGGTCACCCTGGAAAAAACGCGTGGCTCCATATTGCGACGGTGCTTCGGCACTTGGATCAAGGATATAGGTCTGGATGTCGAACTTACGGGTTTCGGTAAGTAGCATTTTGCCTAACTGTCCGCCACCAAGTATCCCTAATTTAAAATCAGAAGAAAAATAATTCATTGTGTTGTTGTTTGTGCAAAGATACTTATCATAATAGAAAACACAATCGTATTACTTCATATTTTGAGTTTTTCGGTTGTATGGAATTAAAATAACATATTGTACATTTTGTAACTTTAATAAAATAAACGGTGATAAATATGCGTTTTGGTTGTTAATTAAATAATATTATTGTAAATTGTGTACTTGTTTAATTGAAAAAAACTTAAAATTATGGTAAAAAGACTACTCATGATGTTAGCTTTTGTCCCGTTTATAAGTCACGGACAATTCCTGCAAAACTTCGACGGAGGAACTACTATTCCTACCGGTTGGACCGTTGTTAACGGTGGTGATACCGGAACCTGGGTAATTGTTAATTTTACCGGGGCGACCGGTATTAGTGCGCATAGTGGAACCAATGCAGCCGCTATCGGTTATGGATCAACTGCTCACGATGATTATTTGGTCACTCCGGCTGTAACGGTTACGGCAGGTGTATCGGATTTCTTAACTTTCTGGGCAAGAAGCCGTGACCCGTTATATCCGGAAACAATCAGCGTGAAAATTTCAACTACCGGTACTGCTGCGGCTAATTTTACAGCAACTTTGGCTGCAAGTGTGGCGCCAGCAAGCGGGGCTTCTTTCTATCAATACCAATATGATTTATCTGCTTATGTCGGGCAAACAATCTATATCGGGTTTCATTCTACTACAACCGATATGTTCTATTTTGATATCGATGATGTAGAAGTAACGGCTTTACCAAGTTGTTTGGCGCCTACAAACCCGATTGTTGATGCTGTAACTGAAGCCACTGCTGCTATATCCTGGACTCCGGGAGCGGGAACAACTAATTTTGAGGTACAATATGGGGCACCTGGTTTTACTGCAGGTTCCGGTACGGCTGCACCACCGGTTACAGGAGCTACAGCTACAACTTTGTCGGGATTAACTGCAAATACGGCTTATGAATATTATGTTCGTGCCAATTGTGGAAGTGGCAATTTTAGTGCCTGGGTAGGTCCGAGAGCATTTACAACAAGTTGTGCATCGGTAACAGCGTTTCCTTTTACAGAAAGTTTTGATGCCGCTACCATTCCATCATGTTGGAGTAATCAAACGGTTTCCGGAACGGCAAACTGGGCGTATGTAACGGCAAATGGAAATAGCTCCATTACACCGAGAACAGGTGCCCGTATGGCGGAGTTTAGAACCACTACAACCGGAAACAAAACAAAATTAGTGTCACCTCCATTGGATTTAACGGCGGTATCCAGTCCGCAATTGAGTTTCTATTATGCTAACGTGAACTGGTTCGGTGATATCGATGAGTTGCGTGTTTACTACAAAACAAGTTCAAACGGTGCATGGACTCAAATCGGAGCAGACTATACTACGGAACATGCAGCCTGGACTCAGGTGACTTTATCGCTGCCAAATCCGTCAGCTACTTATTATATCGCTTTCGAAGGAACTTCAAACTGGGCAAGAGGTCTTAATCTCGATGATGTAACGGTGAGCAGTGCTTTATCGGCTGCTACATTTGATAAAGGGAATTTCAGAGCCTATCCGAACCCGGTTAAAAATATGTTGAACTTAGCATATGATCAAACAATTTCATCTGTTGAAATTTACAATTTGTTAGGGCAAAAAGTATTGTCACAAAATATAAACCTTTCCGAGGCTCAGGTAGATATGAGTAATTTATCTGCTGGGAACTACCTTGTGAAAGTATTTACCGGAGATGTGGTAAAAACAATTAAGATTATCAAAGAGTAATTTTTGATAATTAATCCTGAGAAACGACTCTTTTTATAAGGGTCGTTTTTTTTATATCTTTTTAAGAATTTTTCGCGCTACACTTTGGTAGGCCGGCGAATGATCGGGGAAGCCTTGCTGTAGCAACTGCTTTAATTCCGGGTAAATCCAGGGGTTTTCTATGCCTAATAAGTATAAGGACTGAATGGCGTAGGCTTTTGAGGCGACTTTGGTGTCGTTGATCAGCCAGTCAAAACAGGTTTCGGTAATGATTTCAATATTTTTATCGGAAAGGAGTTTTGTTTTACGATTGTCATAGTCGACAAGAAACAGTGCGATTTTGGATATCGAGCGCAGTGCGCTTTCATTGCGAAATTGTGGTAATGTTGCGCAAAAAATGTCTTTTTTGGGAAAAATCAGGTCGAGTTGTTGTTCGAGTACCAACTCCATAATCCAGCAGGCTTTGTGGTGGTTTTTGTCGGTTATTGTTATTGCAACCGTAAACAGATCGTTAAATAATGATGGATTGTTGAAGATATAAACTGCGTTTTCTTCCCGACTGGCACGATGAGCGGTACTGTTTGTGATTTTGTTATATAAAATTTCGTTCATTTTTTTCCTGAAATCTTCATCGAAAATACAAAATAATTTAAAAATTTATAATTCTTAATTGTTAATTATCAATTGTCCAACGGCAATTAGTATCTTTGCCAATTATTCTAAAGGTTACAATGGAAATACAACTTCACGACAAACAATTTGTCCCGTTTCTTTCGGCAAAAGAAATCGATGCCGCTATTGCGAAAATGGCCGATGCCGTTGCAAAAGATATGAATGGTGAAATACCGGTTTTTGTAGGTGTACTTAACGGGGCCTTTATGGTGGTGTCCGATTTTATGAAGCACTATAAACACGATTGTGAATTGAGCTTTGTTAAAATGGCTTCTTACGACGGAATGCAAACCACACACGAGGTAAAACAACTGATCGGTTTAAATCAGGATATTACCGGAAGATCGGTAGTGATCATTGAAGATATAGTAGATACCGGAAATACCATAGTGGAATTACAGAAAATGTTTGCAGATAAAGGCGTGAAGCAATTGAAATTTGCGACACTTTTCCTCAAACCGGAAGCCTACGATAAGGATATCACGATCGATTATATCGGATTGGAAATTCCAAATAAGTTTATCGTCGGATTCGGATTGGATTACGACGGATTAGGACGTAATATCCCGGAAGTTTATCAATTAAAATAACACAGAAAAAATAACTATAAAACCATCATAACAACAATTTAATTAAAATGATTAATATCGTATTATTTGGAAAGCCCGGAGCCGGAAAAGGGACACAAGCCGAATTTTTAAAAGAAAAATACAACTTAATACACATTTCAACCGGTGACGTTTTCCGTTATAACATTAAAAATGAAACCGTATTAGGAAAGGAAGCCAAAACCTATATCGATCGTGGCGATTTGGTTCCGGACAGTCTTACTATTAAAATGCTTCAGGATGAAGTAGAGAAAAACCCGGAAGCGAGCGGTTTTCTTTTTGATGGTTTTCCGAGAACAATTGCACAGGCCGAAGCGCTGGATGCGTTCCTGAATTCCAAAAACTGGGAAGTAACCGCAACGATTGCGTTGGAAGCCGATGATGAAATTCTGGTACAACGATTGTTGGAAAGAGGAAAAACATCGGGAAGACCGGACGATCAGGATGAAGAAAAAATCAGAAACCGTTACCAGGAATATAACGAAAAAACAGCGCCGCTAATGGAATATTACAGTGCACAGCAAAAATTCCACGCGGTGAATGGAATCGGTTCCATTGCCGAAATTACCGAAAGACTAAGCAATGTAATTGAAAAATTATAAGCCGTCCCGGTGAACAATAAATAGAATACTAACGATAAAAAAATAATAAAAAATCAGGTAAAACTGATATCATAACTAATATACAATCCTAAATTTTGGAAATAATAATAATTTTCTTTCTAATCCTTTTAAACGGAGTTTTCTCCATGTCGGAAATAGCACTTATTTCAGCTCGTAAAAACCGTTTGGAAACCGCCGCGAAAAAAGGAAATACCAGTGCAAAAACAGCTTTAGAACTGGCTAATTCACCCAATAAATTCCTGTCGACCGTTCAGATCGGAATTACACTAATCGGAATTCTAACCGGTATTTATAGTGGTGATAACGTTACCGGCGACGTAAAACTGTTTTTAGAAGGATTTGAAATGTTCAGACCTTATTCGCAAACACTGGCTGTAGGTATTGTAGTTGTGATTTTAACGTTTTTCTCCCTGGTTTTAGGGGAGTTACTACCCAAACGAATCGGATTAAATTACCCGGAAGCGATTGCTAAAACGGTAGCGGTCCCGATGAAAGTGGTTTCGATTGTAACGGCACCTTTTATCTGGTTGTTGACCGCATCGACCGATTTTGTGCTAAACGTGTTGAAAATTAAGCCAACGGCCGATGGGAAAGTAACCGAAGAAGAAATTAAAGCCATCATTAAAGAAGGTACCGAAGGCGGGGAAGTGCAGGAAATCGAACAGGACATCGTGGAACGTGTTTTCCATATCGGTGACCGTAAGGTTAATTCCCTGATGACGCATCGTAAAGCAGTGGTGTATCTGTCGTTGGAAGATGATGTAAACGAACAAAAAGAAAAGGTGCTGGAAGAAATCCACTCCGTATATCCGGTGTGTGAAGACAATCTGGATGAGGTCGTTGGTGTCGTGTTGTTAAAAGACTTGTTTGCGAGTTTTGAAAAAGGCGATTTCGACCTGAAGGCGATTGTGAAAGAACCGGTTTACCTTATTGAACATACGTCGGCCTATAAAGCACTGGAGCTTTTTAAGAAAACGAAAGTACATTATGCTCTGATTACCGACGAATATGGTGTGGTACAAGGGATTATTACACTAAACGATATTCTGGAAGCACTTGTTGGTGATGCAGCCGAGTTCTACGAAGAGGAATTTCAGCTGGTAGCCCGCGAAGACGGAACCTGGTTGGTAGACGGACATTATTCGTTGCACGACTTCCTGACCTATTTCGATATGGATGATCTGATTAACGATTATGACGTTACAACTGTAAGCGGATTGATCATGACCGAATTGTCCTATATTCCAAAAGTTGGCGAAAAGCTGATCTGGAATAAAATGGAACTGGAAGTGATCGACATGGACGGTGTGAAAATCGATAAAGTATTAGTACGCTCATTAAAAGAGTAAGCTGCTTTTAGTGCTTACTATTGAAAAACAAAATAAAATTAAATGACAGAAGGGAATTTTGTAGACTACGTAAAAATTTATGTTTCTTCCGGTAAAGGAGGGAAAGGGTCTACGCATTTGCATCGGGAGAAATTTATTGAAAAAGGGGGTCCCGATGGTGGAGATGGTGGTCGCGGTGGTCACGTATATCTGGTTGGGAACAAAGGTCTTTGGACATTGTTTCACCTTAAATTTGCACGCCATATCAAAGCCGGACACGGAGGAGACGGTGGTAGTGCGAGAAGTACCGGTGCCGATGGAGACGATAAATATATCGAAGTGCCATTGGGAACAGTGGTACGCGACAAAGAAACCAATGAAATACTTTTTGAAATAACCGAAGACGGTGAAAAAAAGATCCTTGTAAAAGGAGGTAAAGGTGGTTTGGGGAACTGGCATTTTAGAAGTTCAACCAACCAGACACCGCGTTATTCGCAACCGGGTATGCCGGCCGAAGAAATGGATGTGATCCTGGAGTTAAAAGTATTGGCCGATGTCGGACTGGTAGGATTTCCGAATGCCGGAAAATCGACCTTATTATCCGTATTGACTTCGGCGAAACCAAAAATTGCCGATTATCCGTTTACGACTTTAAAACCGAATCTGGGAATTGTGGCGTACCGCGATTTTCAATCGTTTGTGATTGCCGATATTCCGGGAATCATTGAAGGTGCGGCCGAAGGTAAAGGATTAGGACATTATTTCCTACGCCATATCGAACGAAACTCAACCTTGTTGTTTCTGGTTCCGGCGGATGCTCCGGATATCAAAAAAGAATACGATATTTTGTTGGATGAGTTACGTCGTTACAATCCGGAAATGTTGGATAAGGATCGTTTGGTTGTGATTTCGAAATCGGATATGCTCGACGACGAGTTAAAAGCCGAAATGAAAGCACAATTGGATAAGGAATTTAAAGGAATTCCGTATTTGTTTATCTCGTCGGTTGCCCAACAGGGATTAACCGAGTTAAAAGATAAATTATGGCAAATGCTTAATCAGTAACACGATAGCTATAAAAAATAGTAAAAAGAGGGGTCCGTTTCGGAGGCCTCTTTTTATTTTATGTCAGTTTTGATCAATAGATAGTAAAATAAAAAGTTAAAGTTATTTTGTTATAGATTTTTATAAACCCTTTTTTTTATAAAATTCTTAAAAAGAGGTATATTCGCGTCACTAAAAATAACAGATTTATTATGAAAAAAATTATTTTATCCTTAATTGCTACGATACTGCTTGTACCTGCAAGTGTTAGAGCAGACGAAGGGATGTGGTTTTTGATGTTTATCGAGCGTTTAAACCACAGGGATATGCAAAAAATGGGATTGCAGTTAACCGCTGAGGAAATCTACAGTATTAACCACCACAGTCTTAAAGATGCAATCGTTCAGTTTAACGGAGGTTGTACTGCCGAAATGATTTCTAAAGACGGATTGGTATTAACAAACCACCACTGTGGTTATGATGCAATCGCAGAATTGTCTTCTCCGGAAGCCAACTACCTTAAAAATGGTTTCTGGGCTGCCAACAGAAAAGCAGAACTAAAACCGAAAAGCTTATTCGTTCGTTTCTTCGTTCGTATGGACGATGTGTCAAAAAGAATTTTATCGAAAGTAAACGATAAAATGACTGAGGCTGAGCGTGAAGCAGCAATCAACAAAGAAATTGCACTTATTGAAAAAGAAAACAACGAAGGTGGGAAATACACCGTTTCGGTTCGTCCGTTTTTCCAGGGTAACGAATATTACTATTTCGTGTATCAGGATTATAAAGATGTACGTTTAGTAGGAACGCCTCCTGAAAATATTGGAAAATTTGGTGGAGATACCGATAACTGGGAGTGGCCACGTCACACAGGTGACTTCTCTATGTTCCGTGTGTATGCAGATGCAAACGGAAACCCGGCTGAATATTCTCCAAACAATGTGCCATTACAACCAAAACACCACTTACCGGTTAACCTTGGTGGTGTAAAAGAAAATGATTTCGCAATGATCTTAGGATATCCAGGTAGAACAAACCGTTGGATGCCAGCTGGCGGAATCGAGCAAAACGTAAAATTCGCGTACCCGGCTTGGGTTGAAGGTTCAAAAATGGGAATGGATAAAATGAAAACCCATATGGATCAAAGCGATGCGGTACGTTTAATGTATGCCTCTAAATATGCGTCATTGGCAAACTACTGGAAAAACCGTCAGGGAATGATCGACGCGTTAACAAAATTCGGTACTGCTAAAACAAAAGCAGCTCAGGAAGCGAAATTCGACAAATGGGCGAATCAGAAAGAAAACAAAGAAAAGTATGGTCATGTGGTGGAAACCATCAATAAATACTATGCTTTAACAAATGAAAAAGCACGTCATGATAACTATTTAATGACGATGTTACGTTCTAGTGCTTTCGGTACGATTTCAAGAACTATGGGTAGACAATTGGAAAATTACGCAAAAGCAGATGAAGCCAAACGTAAAGAAATGTACCCGGGTCTTGTTGAAATGATCGACGAATTCTACAAAGAAGCGTATATTCCGGCTGAAAAAGATATCCTTGCGGGTCAGTTAAACCTATATGCTACAAAAGCAGGATATACATTGGCGCCAATGGTAGAGAAATTAGGAAAAGAGAACAACAACAATTTTACAAAATATGTAAACAATGCATTTGATAGCAGTGTGTTCGCTTCTCCGGAAAAAGTAAAAGCGTTTTTACAAAACCCTAACGCGACTACGATTACAAACGATCCGTTAGTAGTATTGTCGAATGACTTATTAAACCACTACAACGCAAAATCGGAAGTGATCTCTAAAGCACAAAACGATTTCGGAGCATCTTTCCGTTTATTGGTTCAAGGATTACGTGATTCAAAATTAGGTCCTATCAAATATCCGGATGCAAACTCAACACTACGTTTAACGTACGGAAAAGTTCGCGCTTTGCCAGCTGACAAACGTAATGATGCGAAAGTAAATAACTATACGACTATGGACGGTATGGTTAAAAAATACAAAAAAGGTGACGAAGAATTCGACTTACCGGTTCGTTTAATGGACATGAACAAAGTAAAAGACTACGGTCGTTATGCAGATAAAGACGGTTCTATGCACGTGAACTTCTTAACCGATAACGATATTACAGGTGGTAACTCTGGTTCTCCGGTATTAAACGGTAAAGGGGAATTAATCGGTTTGGCATTCGACGGAAACATCGAAGCGATGGCGGGTGACGTGATCTTTGACAAAAACTTACAAAGAACTATCAACGTGGATATTCGTTATGTATTATGGGTGATCGACAAGTTCTCCAATGCAAAACACATCGTTGACGAAATGACAATCGTGAAATAATTCCGATTCGTTTTCTAACTATAAAACCGCTTCAATTCGAAGCGGTTTTTTTATTGATATAACATACTAAATATTCCGAAAAATTGTTTGGTCAGTATCGGTACGAATTTTGTAAGTTTAATACCGTATTTGAAACGATACTTTACCTTTAAAACAGATGCCAATGATTCGGAATTCTTTACAAAAATGGTTGCTGGGTTGTAGTCTTTTAGCAGGAGTAGCCTATACGGTGATCTATGCTTGCGCTGATGGTGATTGGGGATATAATTACCAGTCCAGTTTTACTCCGGAAGTTTATGTAGATGCATCGTATTCTCCATTGTTCTATTCGGATGAAATGTTTTATGATGGCTACGATGGGGATTTTACGGGACGGTTTAATGACGCTATTGTGACCGAATGGGATACGTACCTCGGAGGTGCGATCAACAGAGAAAAACTATCGTATCTGATCTTAAATGATAGTTCCAGAGTTAAAGTGGACGATCTGTATCATGTGGCTTTTCACAAAAAGAAGTCGGCTTTTCCCGATTTTAAAATCGACCTGAAAAATAAAAAGGTAAAAGACTTTTTAGAGTTTATGTATTATGCCCGACAAATCGATAAGTACACTACAGATTCGTATGACCCTTGGGAAGCCGAAAACCGAAAGGTTGTAGCGGTACCGGAAAAGTGGATCAAAACGGTTGAAACTAAATTCGAACAAACGCAAGATGCCTTTTTAAAAAACCGGTATTGGTTTCAAACTATGAAGGCTTATTTCTATAGTGATATCAAACCCAAAGGCATCACTTTTTTTGGAAAGACACAAAACAGTATGCCTAAAAATACCCTATATTTCCGCGGATTATCATATGTGGCCGGCATCTATTACAAGCAAAAAAACTATGTAAAAGCCAATTACCTTTATGCGGTGGTTTTCGATAAATGTCCGACACTTCGCCGGACGACGACCTATAATTTCCATCCGCAGGAACAATCCGATTTTGATGCGTCGTTGCAGTTGGCACAAAACACGGATGAAAAAATAGCCTTGTGGGCGCTTTTGGGGTATTATGCCGACGAACAAAAAGCGATCGCTGAGATCTATAAATTAAATCCAAAAAGTGAACATCTTGAATATCTGTTAACACGTCTTGTAAATAAGGAAGAAATCCGACTCAATGACAATGGATTTAAAAAGGTTGCGGAATATAAGAAGAAGGTCAATGATAGCCTAAATAAAGGTATGGTGGCTTTGGTCGATAAAATTGCAGACGAATCTCAAACGGCAAAACCCTATTTGTGGAATAGCGCGGCGGGTTACCTGAATATCTTTAAAGGCGATTATAAACGAGCGGCCAAATTGTTTGAAAAGGCCGAAAGTAAAGCACCGAAAACCGAACTTTCGAACATGCAATTACGTCTTCTAAAGTTGATCAATAATATTAGTAGCACCACTAAAATGAATGCAAAATCGGAAGCAGCTCTGCTAAAAGAACTTAAGTGGTTGTATCAGGAACTTCCGGAGGAGAAAAAGTATGATGATCCTTTTCGTTATGAAAAAGCCAAAGAATGGAGTTTGCAATATATAGCAGCACTTTATAAAGAACAAAAAAACGGAGTGCTGTCGGAATTGTTTTTACACGACAAAACCTATTATTATACGTTTGAAAATCAGGAAGCCATGAAAGCTTTTTTTAACAAGGCTGCTAAAAATGAATGGGAACAAATGGCCTTAAAATTGTATAATGTGACGGTGTCCGATATTTACGATTATCAAGGCGTGATAAGTGCTTATAACAATAAAATCGATCAGGCAATTACCTATATGGAGCAGTCCGAAAGTAGAAAAGATTCGTTATGGGGTAATCCGTTTAATGGTAAGATTAAGGATTGTAACGATTGTGATCATGCGGCTTATCAGAAGGTGAAATATACCAAGCTTAGTTTGTTGCAAAAAATGAAAGAGATGCAGGATAAACTGGCAAAAGGGGAAGATGTCTATAGCAATAACCTGTTATTGGGTAATGCCTTTTATAATATGAGTTATTATGGAAATGCCCGTGCTTTCTACTATGGCGTTGTCATGGAACAATTCGGAAACTATATCGATGACTTTTACCAACCGATTTTAATCAACACAGGTCTGGCGAACGCCTATTATAAAAAAGCATTTGCTGCGGCAACCACGCCGGAACAAAAAGCAAAATGCATGTATATGATGGCCAAATGCGAACGAAACGAGTTCTATTCCGGTCGTCATCCCAGAAGTAAAGATTTTAAAGAGGATGAGGAAGTTAACTTTTTGGCTTGGGATGGGTTTAAAAAACTAAAATCGGAGTATTCGAATACGCAGTATTATAAAGAAGTGATCAAAGAATGTGGCTATTTCCGGAAATACCTCGGAATGGAATAATCAAAAAGGAATTACGTAAAAAGTGAAGCAAATCATTGCAATGATCCTATGCGTAGGATTGTTTTCGGCTTGTTCGAATAGGTCGGAAAAAGGAGATCCAAACGTCGCATTCTATTACTGGAAAACCATTTTTAAATTAACGGAAAATGAGAAAAAGGTGCTGACAGAAAATAACGTCGGTAAAATCTATATCCGTTATTTCGATATTGGTCTTACCGGAAAAGAAGCGGTACCGGTATCGCCGATAAACTTTGCCGAAAAACCGGATGCTTATAAAGTGGTACCGGTGATTTATATCAAAAATCAAGTCATGCTCGAACCAACGGTCGACTTGCGGAAGTTGGCTGAAAATGTCAATGCGTATATCGGAAAAGTCAATGCCAAATATGGAATTGCATGGGACGAAATCCAGGTGGATTGCGACTGGACGTTAAAAAGCAAAGACCGTTATTTAAAGTTTGTCGAATACTTAAAGGCGGTTAGTGCCAAAAGATTATCGGCGACCATTCGGTTACATCAGGTAAAATACTACGGCAAAACCGGGATTCCCAATGTGGATAAAGGGGTGTTGATGTACTACAATATGGGGAGTATCGCGCCCGATAATCGAAATTCCATTTACGATCGGGAAGTGGCACAAAGCTATATCAAAAGTCTAAAAAAGTTCCCGTTAGCACTCGATGTGGCTTTGCCAATCTACAGTTGGGGAATTCATATTCGGAATCATCGGGTGATTAAGGTGATTAGTAAAATTGATGTGGTGGCTCTTGAAAACGATCCGCATTTTAAAAGAACGGATGGCATGTATTTTACTGTTGTGGAAAGCGTGATCCGTGGCGGCAATTATTTTAAAGAAGGCGACCAACTTAAAATGGAGACGATTGCAAAAGACGATTTGGAAAATATGGCCGATGATTTACAGGATAATGTAGCGAATCGACCGGATGAAATTATATTTTATGATTTGGACGATTTTAATATAGCACCTTATAATAAGGAACAAAAATTTTTTAAAAAAGTGGCTGCTTGGTTTTAGTTTTTAGAGGTTTGGAAAATGATCAAGATATATAGTACTTTTGAAACATGAGGCGATTCGTTTATATAATACTACTACTGCCTTTTGTAGTTTGGGCACAAGGGAATCTCGAAAAGGGAATTCAATTGTTTGATCAGGCTCGATATGATGATGCGAAACCTTATTTTACAACGGTTTTAAAAGAAAATCCGGAGAATGCCCGGGCGATGGAATATACCGGGGATATTGCCGCTCATAAAAAAGAGTGGGATGAAGCGATTTCCTGTTATCAGAAACTGACGGTTCAATATCCTAAAAATGCCGGGTATTATTATAAATATGGAGGCGCAATGGCGATGAAAGCCAAATCGGTTAGTAGGTTTAAAGCGTTTGGGATGATCGATCCGATCGAAAAAGCGTTTCTTACAGCGGTGCGTTTGGATCCGAAACAGGTCGAATCGCGTTGGGCACTGGTGATTTTTTATCTGGAACTTCCGGGAATACTGGGCGGAAGCGAAAAAAAAGCACAGCGCTATTCGGATGAATTAATGGTCATTTCACCGGTAGATGGGTATCTTTCCAAAGGGCATATTGCCGAATATTTCAAGCGGTATCCCGAAGCGGAAAAATATTTTATCAAAGCCGTGTCCATTGGTCAGTCAAAAGTGACCTACCAACGTCTGGCCGATTTGTATAAAAATAAAATGAAGATGCCGGAAAAAGCAAAACAAACCTTAGATTTGTATCAAAAGAAAAAAACATAGAAATGCGTACACATTTTATCGCTATCGGAGGAAGTGCCATGCACAATCTGGCACTGGCTTTACATAGCAAAGGATATAAGGTAACCGGAAGTGATGATGCTATTTTCGAACCTTCCAAAACCCGTTTACAAAACAAAGGATTACTACCGGAAGAAATGGGATGGTTCCCTGAGAAAATCACATCCGATATTGAAGCGGTTATTTTAGGAATGCACGCCAAAGCCGATAATCCCGAATTGTTAAAAGCACAGGAATTGGGATTGAAAATTTATTCGTATCCTGAATTTTTGTACGAACAGTCAAAAGATAAAACCCGGGTTGTAATTGGCGGTTCCCACGGGAAAACCACCATTACTTCAATGATTCTTCATGTAATGCATTATCATAATATCGATGTGGATTATATGGTGGGCGCACAATTGGAGGGGTTTGATACTATGGTGCATCTTACGACCGATAATGATTTTATCGTTCTGGAGGGCGATGAATATCTGTCATCTCCAATGGATCCACGGCCAAAATTTCACTTATACCAACCGAATATTGCATTGATCAGTGGAATTGCCTGGGATCATATCAATGTGTTTCCGACCTATGAAAATTATGTAGAGCAATTCTCAATTTTTATCCGGAAAATTACTAATGGCGGTATATTGGTTTATAATGAAAATGATCCGGAAGTAAAAAGAGTAGCGGAAGAAGCGACCAATCCAATCCGTAAAATTCCATATCATACCCCCGATTACACCGTGGAAGACGGAACAACGTTATTGGCAACACCGGAAGGACCGATGCCAATCGAAGTTTTCGGAGCGCATAACCTGAATAACCTTGCCGGAGCAAAATGGATTTGTCAGAATATGGGTGTTGATGAAGCCGATTTTTACGAAGCCATTGCAAGTTTTAAAGGCGCTTCCAAACGTCTGGAAAAAATCGCGGAAGGTAAAGGTAAAGTGGCTTATAAAGATTTTGCGCATTCACCAAGTAAAGTAGCCGCGACGACTAAGGCCGTAAAAGAACAATATCCAAATCGGAATCTGATTGCTTGTTTGGAGTTGCATACGTACAGTAGTTTGAATGCCGAATTTTTAAAAGAATATCAAGGCGCCTTGAATGCCGCTGATACCGCTGTGGTGTTTTATTCGCCGGAAGCGGTTCAGATCAAACGACTGGAAACGATAACCTATGAACAGATTGCTAAAGCATTCAATAGGGAAGACCTAATTATTTACACCAACCCGGAAGATTTTAAACAGTATCTTTTTAATCTTAACCTGGATAATACGGCACTTTTATTAATGAGTTCCGGAAATTACGGCGGACTGGATTTCGACGATGTAAAGAAATTGATACTGTAAAAAGAAATCTTAGAACTGCTGATTTTTATTATTTAAGGCAGTTCTAAGATAACTAAAAGCGATACTGTACAAAACAAAAACAGAAAGTTTTGTATGCGGTTTTATACAACAAACGGGATCGTAAGTGTCTCATGGATATAGTTTTTGCAAAGTTCCAATAAGGCACTTATTTTTAAAACATTATTAGTATCTCTTCGCAATACGATATCCGAATTGGCTATTGCCTGTGTGATATTCTGATTAAAAATATCTTTAAAGAAAATTATTAGTTGTTCATTTGGATCAGTATTGATAAGTGTTACTAATAACGCATTTCGTTGTTTACTAACAACCAGTGTATACGTTTTTCCAAAGTCAGATAAATCGATAGTGTTTTTAATATTAATTAAAGAATGTCCGTCAAAAACGATCATTGGCTTTTCGGTATTACACATAAAATTCTGGATGCTAATAGTGTGTATTGCGTGGTTTGTAGCTACCGTCCATGAAAATTCTTTGAATTCCTTCGGGATAGTAATTATTTCTGTTTTTAAATTTGCGAATAATATTCCTTTTTTATTGCTTTGGTTCATAAATAAGGTTCCTGCCTTATTAATACAAACGACATCATCTGCTAAGACAAATTTTTCTTTGTAGATGGTGCTGAAGAAATGAAAATCGAATGTCTGTTTAAACATTTCTTCATTGTATAGATTCCATTTGTCAAAATCGACCTGTGTAACTACACCTTTTTTGAGATTGTCGTCATAGTAAAATGAAAACCCGTCTTTAGTAGAGAACAGTACATTAGTGATTGCGTTATCCACTAAAGTGAACCCTTCTATATAGATAGATTGTAGTATAATACCTTCTAAAGAGAGCACAGGTGTTAATTTAGTATCTAATAAAAAGGTAACGTTGCTGAAATATAAAAGTTTGTAGTCTTCAAAATGAATGCGTTCTACCGTTATGTTTGAGTGGTCATCATTAGCGGTAACAGGCGGTTGCAGGTATAATTTGATTTCCTGAGCATATTCGAGCTTTCGCAATGGAATTTCACTAACAATATAGGTGTTACCACCTCCTCTTCCGTAAATGGTTACTTGTGAGTTTTTCCCAACAATAAAGTTGTTTGGTTTATTGGAGCCGCCTCTAATGGTTGCTTCTCTATGCAGATTAAAGTTAAAAGCGGGACATTTTACGGTATTAAAATTAGTAATAGACGCTTTTATAGCTGTTGCATACCGGCCTCCATCATAAATATCCTGATAGTTGGTAATATCCAGATCGACTTTGAAATTTAATTGCAATTGAGAAAGATCTAAAATGTTATTTCCAGTCCCGCCAATTAGCTCGTAGGTTCCTGTTTGTCCAAATGTTACAGTATTGTTTCCTAATCCGGTATCAATTGTAAATTGATAAGAAGCAAATCGTTCGATCGTTTCGGAAGCTTTTTCAGGATCGGACCAGTCAATAATATTGGGGATCATAAAGATATTGTCGCCATTATTACCCGTTACTTCACAGGACAAGCCATCTTGTTGAATAGAATTGTATTCCGGAGCGGTATAAAAAGTTTCCCAGTATCCGCTGCTTTGTCTTTTGTTCCTGTCATCATATAAAAGCCAATCGGATATATATTCTACTTGCGACATTAATTGAAAACGCGTTCCAAATCCTAATATTACCAATTGAATAATCCCGGAGCCGATGCTAAAAGGTAAATTATCCGGATTGATAAACTCTTCCCGGGCAAATGGAGGAATAGGAGAGGTAGAAGGATAACCATAATCGACTTCTTTTCGTACTTGTTCCGGCGTTTTATCGGGATGATGTCCATAATGAAAAGCATTATCACAGGATTTTGTGTAGCTTAATTGATAGGGTTTTTTCTCATTGTCGGTAAGTGTTAATTTAATATTGCCAAGAATCTGATTCCGAGAAAGATCGATTACTCCAGGAGCAGGCTTGTTGCTTTTTAAGTTGGCGAAAGCACGCATATTATCCTGCCATTTTATAAATTGATAGTAACGTTCATGAGCATTGGCCAGATTTTGTACAAGCGCGTCAATTCCTAATCCCAAAGCACTAATGATAAGTACCGGTACAGCTACTTCGGGCACCGCAAAAGAAGCTAAGGTGAGTGCTGCTACTATAGAATCTATAACCAATTGACTGATTGCTACTGCACGTTGTGATCCTTCTGACGAGTTCAGATATGTAACATCCTCGTATAATCCCCATATATTTAAACCAATCAACGGAAGTTTTAGGAATATACTAATTGAAGTTAAAAGTTTTCCAACGATTCCACCTACTTGTAACGCCGTTCGTTCGCATAGATTAGCAATAGTTCCTTCTATCGAAAACGTAAAAATGGTGCCTGATTCTGCGAGTGAGTCTTCAATAATTGTCATTGCTACAGTTCCCAGTATAGCGTCAGCCAGTTGTTTACCACCCAATGCCACCGAGACAATGTCGTAACTACTCCCGTGTCCGCCTCGAAGAGCTGTAGCACCTCGTATTAAACCCATTAAACCTAAACCGACTCCGCCCAAAACCACGGCTGGTTCCGTTGCTTCTGCTAAGGTATTCACATGATTATTTACTATTCTTTCAAATTCGGTACAATCGAGTGAAAGTGAGACTTCTTTTCCGGTTTTTTTATGAACTAAGGTTGTTTGATAGAAGTGATCGTCTAATTTTTTAATGTTGCTATTTTTGAATTTATAGTTTTCAAGATTTAGTCCTAAATTATCCAGTAAATTGTCTAGTTTGATAGAAAAGCGATCAAAAGCATCAGCTATTTGTTCTGCCGATCTTAAAATGTCATAGTGTAAAGGTTCTGTATGTCCTGTGGCTTTTCCGTCGGTAAGATACGCCGCCAGTAATACGCCACCGTCTGTGGGTAATTTTCCGTTGGCCTCTAAAGTTTTTAGTCTGTCAATTGTAACCGTATCAATTTCGTGATTGTAAATGAAACGGTATAATTTCTGAGCATTAAAAGAAACTTTATCCCAGAAGTCCGAATCTTCGAAAGGCGTTTTTTCATCTACAGGATTCAAATTGTATTGACAGCCCATAGCAGCTAATTCTGTACGTTTAAAACTAATGTCCTTAAATTTTACAAAGCCATGTTTGTGGTCTAGATCTTTTAGGATATCTATTGTTAGCGAAACACCTCCCTGTTTAATGATGTCGGTAAAATAGCTTAATTCTTTAAAAATAGTCAAATCGGCATTTTGATAGCTGGTAATATAGACGTCATTATGGGTTAATTCGTAATAATCTCCTAACCCGGTTATTAAATCCAAATGCTGTTGAATAAAAAGGCCTGTTTTTTCCAGACTTTCGAAACTTACGAAACCGATATTAGAATCATAAAAAGTGTATGTGTCTCCTTTAAGACTCAAGGTCATTCCGTGATTGGGTGTAACCAGCAAAAAGCGGCTGTCTTTTTGAAAAGGGAGCTTTGTTATTGCAGTGGCTAATTGGTCTACAGAAGCAGTTCCGGCATTTTTGAATAGTGTCTCTTTTTCATCAAAAAAGACGGCATTTACAGATCGGTTTAGGTTTCTTAATTGTTCTGAAAACTGTTTGTAAAGTTGTGTATCAGCTACTGATAGTGTATTGTCCAATCTGTTTTGCTGTAATGCGGATACTGCTGCTATATCGGCTGCGAAAATATCGTTGGCGTTTAAGTCGTCAGTTAATCCCTGAAGTATGGATAATCCCAAGCATAAACCTTCCGGATATTCAAAGGATGATAACAAGAGATCTTGCGGTATGAATTGTAACGTTTTGGATTCATGGTTGTTGGCTAATTGATAAAAATGCAGGGCTTTGGTTTCAAAATATTCCTGAAACTTTAGTACGCGTTGAATCCGCCTGAAAAGTACATTCTCGGCCTCCGAATACAGATAGTCATAAGCGGAAGAGTTTATTAGTTCAATAGCATTTTGTATCGAGACCGTAGGATAACGATTTGCTAAATAAAGCGCATAATCAGGAAAAAGTTCTTGTATTTGGACTGATTCCAGAAATGAAGCTGTAGAGCGATTGTATCGTGAAGCAAAAAAATCGTATAAGGTTAATCGTATTGCTGTTGGTCCGCATAAATCATCATTATTGTTGTCACTATTATTCATGAATCGTCCCAAGCGATATTGACATTGGGCTTCTATTGTCATGTTTTTTAAGTTAGTAGATTCAGCATCCAAATAATGGTAAAAAGTAGTAAAAAAGGTGGTATCTCTGTAAGCTCTTAAACTTTCAATTGTTCTGTGGATGGATAAAGCAGGTAGTATAAACTCAATTTTTGTGTTAGTCTCAATTACATGTTCTATGATCGCCTGTAGTCCGGCAGAATCGGAACGAGAACTAACGACTTGACGGGAAGTATAATACTGTTGTGGGAGATAGGCTCCATCTGTTAGTTTGACATAATCTTTAAAAATAGAGTTTCGTTCAATGGTTTTAAAAAAACCTTCAATAGGCACCCCTTCTATTGCCGACCATATTGAGTCGATTATTACCTGATCTTCCACACTTGAATTATTATAACAGAGATCGGGAGTTTGTGTAGATTGGTGTATTTTTAGTTCTACAGTACGTTCTTTAATTGCTCCCAGTACTAATCTATGATCTTTACAGATGTTAATAATTCGAGGTTCCTCTTGTCCCGGAACGGGAACTTCTCTCAGCACATGTAATTCAATTATATTCATTATACTCTGGTTAAATTCAGGTAAAGTGCCGGTCTCAATGATGTTTCCGCCTTGTAATTTTAATACCATTAAACTGAGAAGATTATGGGCACATCGATAATCCATACGTAATAATAGCTCCCGATTGTAGTAACGATCTAATTCGGGTACTGCTCCGAAAGCATCCTGTACGTCATTTAAGGAAAAATTAGGGTATTTTCCGGTAAATTCACTCCGAATCATATCTAGTCGTTCGTGATAGAGAGTTGTTTTTTGGGCGTAATTTTCTAGTAATTCTCTAGGAACATTTAATTGTTCTGCCATGAATTGTAAGCGCAATCTGTCCCACTGTTCACGAGGCTGATCTTTGATGAAATGATAGGCGTTGTCTTGAAGAAGAATTCCTTCTGATGCAATGTCGGCTTTAAACGCCTCGATATAAGCACGGGTTTCTATTTCTAATTGCATATGTTCCTCTAATAGGGTTGCATGCTGTAGTAATAATGCAAGAGTCGGATTCTGAAGATAGGCCTGATGTATTTGTACTATTTGTTCTTCTATAGTTTTGAACCGTTCCAGATCAGCTATTCTTTCCGGATGTAAGTTTCTCCATTTTTCTATTGCTTGACGAGTGGCGGTCTTATAGATTTCAACATATAAATCATATACAAGATAATTATTTTGATCTATCCACAAACGGATGGTAGAAGGATTGGGCTTTCTGCTTTGGGCTATTATCCAGGCTTCTATATTTCCCATATCGTATCCCGTAAAAGTAGGCGAGATGTTTACCAAATGAAATACATCTTCCACATCGGGATGCTGAATCCCTAAAGCAAGAATGTTCCGCTGTACAATGGACTTCTCACCCTGAAAGATAGTATTGTACATTAGAAGGGTAAGGGGAGAGTTAAAGAGTTCTTGAATAAAAGTAAGGGTCACATTTTCTGTAACTTCGAGATCGTTATGAATTGTAGATAATAACTTAAAACCTTCTTCTCCTTGCCGTTGGAGATCGGGTAACGCATGATAAGTACCCAGATGCTCTCTAAGCGATGTAAATATCGGACTATTACAATATTCTTTAAGTCTTTCTCGAAGTTCGGGTGTTTGCGATAAGTCTATAATCTGGCTTACGAAATCATCCCAAGTAATAACTGCCGGTGTTAACATAAATCTGAAATTTTAAGTTTATAATGAATGTGATATAATGTATAACTTATTCTTTTTTGAAGGGATTTGTCTTTAAGAGGAGGGAAAACCAGAGTTGTTTTGGTATGTACGTACTGATCGTATTTTAAGACGAAGTCGCTAACTTAGATTTTTAAATTCGAGGAAAATCACTATAATCTTACGATTGTTAATAACTTGTTTAAAGAGAAATACTCAAATGTAGATTTGTTTGTTGTAACTTTTTGAGGTTTATTTGAATTGTCCTTTTATTTTAAATAATTGTCTATGAAAAGGTTTGTTTATTGCGATCTCTTGTCTGTTTTAAAAGGGAATTAAAGGGGAAAATGTGGCTGTTATTGGGTAGGTTAGGAATAGAAAAACCAGAAAAAAAATCATAACTTTATTTTATTAGAGAAACGGATTTTAAGCCAAACTAGTATTGTAAGCAAATAAATATACGCCAAATGGAAATAATCAATTACATCCCAATTAAAGACTGGGCTCCTTCCGATCAGCCCCGAGAAAAACTAATCGAAAAAGGTAGAACCAATTTAAGTAACACCGAATTACTAACCATCCTGATACGATCCGGTAGTGAAAAAGAAAGCGCCCTGGATCTTTCCAAAAAAATTATGAGCAGTGCGGGTAATAACTTAAACACCCTAGGGAAACTATCCGTAAAGCAATTAATGTCCTTTAAAGGTATTGGGCAAGCCAAAGCAGTAACCATAATAGCCGCTTTGGAATTAGGGAGAAGAAGAAAAGCAGAAGCAAGTAAATGGAACCTCCCGATTATTATGTCCAGCAGATCCGTTTTCGCAATCATGCAACCCATCATCGGAGAACTGGGCCATGAAGAATTCTGGATTCTCCTTTTAGACAATTCTAATAAATTAATTCATAAATACCAAATCAGTAAAGGCGGTTTGACCGCTACTCTCGTAGATCCAAGACTAATCTTTAAAACAGCACTCGAACATAGCGCAACCGGTGTGATCCTGACTCATAATCACCCTTCGGGATCTCTAAAAGCCAGTGAAACCGATATTAATATTACCTATAAACTAAAAGAAGCCGGAGATTATCTCGATATCATGGTACTCGATCATATTATCGTAACCGAAAGCGAATACTTTAGTTTTCGGGATGAAAGATTACTCTAAGGCATTACATTCCGGACAAACCCCACTAATTAAAATTTGCTGCTCCCGAACAGTATATCCGGAAGGTAAATTAATCCGGATAGCAATAGAATCCATACAAGTTGTTTTTTTACATTTTTCACAACTAAAGTGAACATGATCGTGATTGTGTTGTGACTGATCTTTGGATTCACATTCCTTACATAAGGCATATTGAATAACCCCATCAAGGTTTGTAATTCTGTGGAGTTTTCCCTCGTCAACGAGTCGGTCCAATGCCCGGTATATTGTAACCCTGTCATATGTGTTTCCAAAATGATTGTGGAAATCTTTATGGGCTAAGGCCGTATTTTGTGCCTTTAATAGCTCTAGTATCGCAGTTTTGGTGCCTGAGCTACGTTCTCTTTTGATTTTTTTTTCAGCCATCTTTAAAATGAACAGGTTGTGCTATTGTTTTGTAAGCCTTTGCAACAAAATTACAAAAAATCAAAATACGATGCTTTGGTCTCGGAAAGGCTCTTTTTTAAAACGAATAGATAGTGCAACTGATATAAGAAACACAGGCTTTTTAGTTATAATATTCATAATAAAAAGAACAGGAACTAATTTTTTGTTATTTTTGATTGGTTTAGTATAAATAGCTCTTTCAAGAGCTATTTTTTTCTTTTAAAAAAGACCATATTGCACCTATTAAAAGCATTTGATAATGATTGCTACTAAAAATATTACGTTCTCATACGGAAAAGGGACTTCTTTTGTATTTCCCGATATTAGTTGTTCCGATGGCGATACCATATTAATTACCGGTGGATCCGGAAAAGGAAAGACAACATTGTTACATCTTTTGGGGGGACTTTTACGACCTCAGGCAGGCGAAATCCTTATAAATACTACCGATATTGGAATATTATCTGAAAAAAAACTGGATCATTTCAGAGGGAAGAATATCGGGCTGGTTTTGCAACAATCCTATTTTATAGCGTCATTGTCTGTATTGGAAAATGTAGCATTAGCTTCCTGGCTGGCTTCGGGTAAGCAACAAATCGAAAAGGCTAAACAGTTATTAGAACATCTTGACCTTGAAAATCATATTCATAAATTGCCTTCCCAACTCAGTATCGGTCAGCAGCAACGGGTTTCGATTGCCAGAGCGTTAATCAACGAACCAAAAGTGCTTCTGGCAGACGAACCGACTTCGAGTCTGGACGATGAAAATGCACTTAAAGTTGCCGATTTATTGGATAATCTGGCCAAAGAATACCGATCGGCACTAGTAATTGTGACACATGATTCCCGATTAAAACAACGCTTTACCAATCAAATTACATTGTCATGATTACAAAATTAGCCTGGAGAAATACGTGGTTTAAAC
The DNA here is from genome assembly GCF_039778605.1 of Flavobacterium sp. WV_118_3. Lineage (NCBI taxonomy): Bacteria > Pseudomonadati > Bacteroidota > Flavobacteriia > Flavobacteriales > Flavobacteriaceae > Flavobacterium > Flavobacterium sp. WV_118_3. The sequence continues at coordinate 219,499 of NZ_CP156060.1, forward strand.
CTCTCAGTACAACGCTCAGCATTATTTTGCTAACAGCCAGTGTAGCGATTATCACTGTATTAATTCTGTTGCAAAAACAATTTGAAGAAAAATTTTCGAGCAATGCCGATGGAATCGATTTGGTTTTAGGCGCGCAGGGAAGTCCGTTACAACTTATTTTATCTTCCGTATATCAGGTGGATGCGCCTACCGGTAATATCGATTATCAGGAAGCCAAAAAATGGATGACGAACCCTTTTGTAAAGACTGCCATTCCACTGGCTTTTGGCGATAATTACCACGGCTTTAAAATTGTTGGAACCACTACCGATTATATGGAAAAGTATGCTGCAAAAGTAGTGTCGGGTAAAGCCTTTGAAAAGGATTTTGAGGTTGTTGTAGGAAGTGAAGTGGCTAAAAAACTAAACCTGAAAGCCGGTGATAAATTTTTTGGTTCCCATGGCGATGCCGAAGAAGGCGAGGTCCATGAAGAGCATGCGTATCATATCGTTGGCGTATTATCGGAAACCGGAAAGGTAATCGATAATCTGATTCTTTCGAATATCCAGAGTGTTTGGGCGATGCACGATTCGCATGAACATGACGAAGCCGAAATGCACGATCACGATCACGCGGAAGCCGATCATCATCACGATGCGGTTGTGATTAGTGAGGAAGGAAAAGAGATTACCGCTGTTTTATTGAAATTCCGAAATAAAATGGGTATTGTAACCTGGCCGCGAATGATTCCGCAAAATACCAAAATGCAGGCGGCTTCACCGGCTATTGAAATCAATAGACTGTTTACTTTGTTTGGTGTCGGACTTCAGGCTTTGCAATATCTGGCGTATGGGATCATGCTGATATCCGGAATCAGTATTTTTATTGCTTTATATAATACATTAAAAGAACGAAAATATGAATTTGCCTTGTTACGGGTAAACGGAGCAACTCGTTTTCAATTGCTGTATCTGGTCGTTATTGAGAGTTTGATCTTATGCGTACTAGGTTATCTTTCCGGCACAATAGTTGGAAGAGTAGCATTACTGTTTATTTCCGGTTCCTCCGAAGAAGAATTCAAAATGGCATTTAATCCTTTTGAGTTTGTTTGGGAAAAAGAAGGATTTTTATTTTTACTAACTATATTTGTCGGTGTTTTAGCAGCTGTTATCCCGGCTGTTAAGGCCTATAAACTTAATATTTCAAAAACTTTGGCCAATGCGTAAAAAATCAATAGTAATCATAGCCCTTACGGCACTGCTTTTAGTCCTGGAATACTGCTATACTCCGGATAAAGCTCAGCATAATGCAACTGCAGATATAAAAGTGGAAAAAGCAGGATTTGGGAGTTTTACCCATAATCGTAACACTGCAGTACTGGTAAATCCGGATACGCTTACCTGGAAATTACTGGGCGACATTAAATATGTGAAAAAGCAACATAAGACATATGGAGAAGTTATGTTTCCGCAGGTAAATGCGAAACTTAAACTAACCAATAAAAAGCGTATTGTGATGAGCGGGTTCATTATCCCGATCGATAATAAATCCTATGCGTTAAGTAAAAATGTGTTTGCGTCTTGTTTCTTTTGTGGTAAATCCGGTCCGGAAACCATTATGGGAATTAAATTTAAAGGTGAAACCCCAAAATTAAAAACCGACCAGTATGTAACACTGGAAGGGAATTTCCGTTATAACGATGCTGATGTGGAAGACTGGGTATATCATGTAGATGATGCCATTATCGTTAAAGGAGCCAAATAAAATACAAGCATGAGATTTACGAATAAAACCGATATTTTTTTCGATCTGGATCATACCCTTTGGGATTTTGAAAAAAATTCTGCGCTAGCTTTCGAGGCAATCTTTGAAAAGCATGCAATGCCCATTTCGATGGAAACTTTTCTGGAATACTATATCCCGATTAATTTTAAATACTGGAAACTATATCAGGAAGAAAAAATTACACAACAGGAATTGCGGTATTCCCGTTTTAGAGAAGTATTCGACTTGTTACAATATCCAATCGACGATGCGAAAATCAATCTTTTAGCACAGGAATATATCTGGTATCTGCCGAAGTTCAATCACCTTTTCGATGGTGCTATCGAAATCCTGGATTATTTAAAACCAAAATACAACCTGCATATCATTACTAACGGATTCCATGAAGTTCAGGAAGGGAAGCTCAAAAATGCCAATATCGATCATTATTTTATTACGATAACCAATTCGGAAAAAGCCGGAGTTAAAAAGCCCAATCCGAAGATTTTCGAGTTTGCCTTGGATCTTGCCCGAACCGATAAAGATAAAAGCGTTATGATTGGCGATAGTATGGAAGCCGATATCGAAGGGGCTTTAAATGTGGGACTTGATGCCATCTTTTTTAGTGAATCCGACTATGGAGATGCTTTAAAAGTACCACAGGTGCGTCATTTGTTAGAACTTAAAAAAATACTTTAAATAGTAAACCAAACCAATATGAAAAAGACAGGCGTAATGCTGACAATCCTGTTGCTTTCGGCAACAGGATTTTCGCAACGATTAACGGATTATAAATATGTTATCGTTCCGGCTAAGTTTTCCTTTTTGAAGCAAGCCAATAAATACAATCTGAATGCCTTAACCAAAATGGTTTTCGAAAAGAAAGGGTATACGGTGTTGTATGATACGGATATTATGCCGGATGAGGTGGCTCAAAACAGATGTAACGCGTTGTTCGCCAATATGGTGGAGGATAATACGGTTTTTAGTACCAAAATTAAAGTGGAATTAACAGATTGTAAAAATCAAACCGTTTTTATTTCGGAAGAAGGAACCAGCCGATTAAAAGAATTCGATAAAGCCTATATTCAGGCATTTCGTATTGTAGGAAAATCGATTGAAGAGGGATTACAGGATGCCAAACCGCTACCAATTCCGCCAGTAAAACCTGCGCCACCTGTAACAGAGAATCTGGTTGTTCAGGAAGCCATAAAAAAAGATCCTGTAACTACCACGGTTATATCCGGACAATTGTTCGCGCAGCCGATAACAAATGGATATCAGTTAGTGGATAGTACACCGAAAATCGTCTTAAAAATATTTAAAACCAGTAACCCGGATCTGTATACCGCTAAAAACGATAGCGTTCAGGGTGTACTGATCAAAAAGAATAATGAATGGATATTCGAATACTATCAAAATGAGAAATTGGTATCCGAGAAATTGGATATCAAGTTCTAATAGTTGTATTTATCCTTCCAACGGTTTTTTAGAAAATCCCGGGTTGCATTTTCCCGGGAATTATTTCCCGGATCGTAAAATATAGTTTGCTGTAATTCGTCCGGAAGAAACTCCTGATCGACAAAGTTGTTCGCATAATCGTGTGCATACTTGTATTCGTCTCCATAGCCCAATTCTTTCATCAGTTTGGTGGGAGCGTTGCGCAAATGTATTGGAACCGGTAAGTCGCCGGTTTGTTTGACCAGTTGCTGCGCTTTCCCAATAGCCAGATAACTTGCATTACTTTTGGGTGATGTAGCCAGATAAATAGCACATTGACTCAATATAATGCGGCTTTCCGGATAACCAATTGTTGTTACTGCCTGAAAGGTGTTGTTGGCCATAATTAAAGCTGTAGGATTGGCATTGCCAATGTCTTCCGAAGCCAGAATCAGCATGCGACGTGCAATAAATTTAACATCTTCACCACCTTCAATCATTCTGGCCAGCCAGTATACCGCACCGTTTGGATCGCTACCGCGGATAGATTTTATAAAGGCCGAAACAATGTCATAATGTTGTTCTCCGGTTTTATCGTACAATACGGTGTTTTTCTGAACCAGTTGCATGACTTTTTCATTGGTGATTTCAATCGTATCACCTTCGGATGCATTGATCACCAACTCGAATATGTTGAGTAGTTTGCGCCCGTCTCCGCCCGAAAGTCGTAGTAACGCTTCGGTTTCCAACAAACGAATATTTTTTGATTTTAAAATAACGTCTTTTTCCAGTGCCCGGTGTAATAAGGCTTCAAGATCTTCTTTGGAAAAGGCATTCAGAATATAAACCTGACATCTTGACAATAGAGCGGGAATGACCTCAAAACTCGGATTTTCGGTCGTCGCTCCAATAAGGGTTACCCAGCCTTTTTCGACCGCCGCCAGTAAGGAATCCTGTTGTGATTTACTAAACCGGTGGATCTCATCGATAAATAATATCGGATTTTTGGCCGTAAATAATCCGCCGCTTTGTTTGGCTTTATCGATCACCTCACGTACGTCTTTTACCCCGGAATTAATGGCGCTTAAAACATAAAACGGGCGTTTGCTTTCCTGTGCCATGATTTGGGCAAGGGTTGTTTTTCCGGTTCCCGGTGGTCCCCATAAAATTAACGACGGGATGATGCCTCGTGCAATTTGATGGGTTAGAGAACCCTGTTCGCCAACCAGGTGTAGCTGACTAATATAATCGGATAAATGTTGCGGACGTATGCGTTCTGCCAAGGGTGCTTCCATGTGGTAAAATTACAAAAAACTAACTTTTGAATGAAGTAGGAATGCAATTTTGAAAAGAAAGAACTGACAAAAATGCATTAAAATCTTTTTGGTGATGTTTTTGATGCGTAGCCGAAAGAAATAATTGGCATGAAAGAAATAGACTTTAAATTTTCACCTTCGGTACTGGCCTGGCCTTTGTACTTCGTTTTGACGCTCTGGCTGGTTTTCTGGGTGGAGGTCAGGTTTAAGATTAGCCTTTCCGATTATGGGATTTACCCGCGAACATTGTCCGGGTTAAAAGGAGTACTGTTTAGTCCGTTCCTGCATGGCGATATTAAACATCTTTATAATAATTCAATACCTTTATTAATGCTGATTGCTGCTACGCGATATTTCTATCGGAAACAGGCCCCGGAAGTAATCGTATTGGGAATCCTGCTTTCGGGTTTCGGAACCTGGCTCATTGGTCGCGAAAGTTACCATATCGGTGCCAGTGGTTTGATTTATGTTTTGGTGAGCTTTATCTTTTTTAAAGGTATTCAAACCAGGTACTACCGACTGGTGGCTTTATCGCTAACCATTATTGTGTTGTATGGCGGAATGATTTGGTATGTATTTCCCAATCCGGAGGAGAATATTTCATGGGAAGGACACTTGTCGGGATTTATTAGCGGGTATTTATTGTCATTTTTTCTGAAAACACCCGAATATAAAAAACCAATACGCTATGAATGGGAGCATCCCGATTTCGATCCGTCGCAGGATCCGTTTATGAAACACTTCGACGAAAATGGGAATTTTGTAAACCTGCCAAAAGAAGAGGAGCTGGAAGTTATCGAACCGGATATGCTTTCCAATGTATATTTCAAATCGGATATGCCGGTCTATTATCGGATTATATACAAACCGAAGTTGGATACCGAATCTGGAGATACGGCACAAAAAAAGGATTAAGTCTAGAATGCCCCCAAAAAGTTAGACACTATTTGGGGGCACTCTAGTACTACTTAATCCCTTTTTGTGTTTTTATTTTTAACTCCTCTGACGAACGGTTTCGTATAGAAATGCACCACAGGCAACCGAAACATTCAACGATGAGATCGTTCCGAACATCGGTAATTTTGCTTTTTCATCTACCATTTTCAATACCGACGGATTAACACCTTTGTCTTCACTTCCCATGATAATCGCTAAAGGACCACTTAGATCGATATCATAAAGAAGGCTTTCGGTTTTTTCGGTGGCCGCTACGGTTTTAACACCCGATCCCTGAAGGTAAAAAATAGCATCTTTGATATGGTCTACTTTACAAATAGGAACATTGAATACGGCACCGGCTGATGTTTTTACCGTATCACCGTTAACAGGAGCGGATCCTTGTTTCTGGATGATAATCCCATCAACGCCGGTACATTCGGCCGTTCGGATAATGGCACCAAAATTACGGGCATCGGATAACTGATCTAAAATTAGAAAAAGTGGTTTTTCACTTTTTTCAATAACCGATTCTACCAGCGATTCAAGACTGTAAAAGGAAACCGGAGCAATACTTGCTACAGCACCCTGATGGTTGTTTGACGTTAATCGGTTTAACTTTTCAATTGGAACGTATGAGAAATTAATACTGTTTTTTTTGAGTGTTTTCATCAGTTCCTGCATCAGGTCGCCCTGGGCTTCTTTCTGAATGAAAACTTTGTCTATCTCTTTTCCTGCATTTACAGCCTCAATAATTGCTCTGATGCCGAATATTAAATGTTCTTTTTCCATAACGGCAAAGATAGAAAAAACCATCACATATACAGCGTGATGGTTTTAAATGAAATGAATTTTGCGGGTAGCATTAATTGGTATCCCAGATCAATTTTGTAGTTAATTTGTCGCCTCCTATATTTTGGGAAGCCTGAAGGTACTGTTTTCTGTTCAGTTCCTGAGAGTCTGCCGGATAGATTAGCCGTGCCGGTATTTCGGTTAAGTTAACCAATGGTGCAAAAGTATAGGTTAACGTGTTTTGAACAGGATTAATCAGTGTTCCGGTTCCTCCCGGTTTAATCAGTATATCCGGATATCCGGTGCGTCTCCATTCTGCCCAGGCTTCATAAGGTTGCATAAACAAAGCAATGTATTTTTGGGTCAATACGTTTTTCTGATTCGCCACTGGAAGCTGGTTTATATAAGCGGTTATTTTTTCCGGTGCAATTTCCCATTTCTCCATAGATGCCCGAACTCCTTTCTCGTAGTAGTCTTGACTCCAGTTGTTTACCTCGGATAAGAGAAAAGCCACTTCGGCATATTCTATCAGGTATTCCGTATAATCCGGTTTGAAAATAGAATGACTGAATAAGGACGCATCACTAGCTTGACTGGTGGTTAATTGTGAGGGAATCCCATACGGCATTCCCTGGTAGCGGATTAAATCATCGGTTTCGTTATAATTTTTATTTAATGAATTGGTTTTTGTAGTACCTATCGGAGCAATGATTTTCTGTAATCTCGGATCGGGGCTAAAAGGACCAATTTCACCTTTTAAAAGATCAATAAATGTCTTTGATGCGGTATAATCGGTTCGGTTGTTTACAAAAAAACTATAATAGGTAGGTGCCGGGTTGATCGCATTGTTTTCGAAAGTTACACCCACACTGTCGTCGTTAGATTGCATAACCCCGGAGGCTATGGCTTCCTGTATATGGGTGTTGGCTATTGGAATCACATTTTTTACCCGGTTGGCAATTCGTAGCTGTAATGAATTGCCGAAGCGCTTTAATTTTTCGGCATTACCAAAATACGGATCTTGATTTTCGTAGAATATGACATCGTTTAAATCGATCGATTCGACGGCTTCTTTCAATTCTTTTAGTAAATCGGTATAGATTTTCTGTTGTGAAGCAAACTTTGGTGTCGGATTGTTGCGGTCTAATGCTTGAAAATCAGGGTCATTATTGCCATAAGAGTAGTAGGGGATGTCGCCATAGATGTCAACAAGATTCTGAAAAATATAAGCAAGCATGATCCGGGCTGCGGCAATCTGATTGGCCGTATTGCCATAAAATGACATCTCGGATGCTGTAGCCGGATCGGTATTGAGATCCAGTATCGATTTGAAATTTTTAGCCTGTATGTAGTAGATGCTAAACAAATAGCTGTTTGTTTCGTTTCTAAAGAGAAAGCGATCTTCGTCGGTATAGTTAAGTTGTGCCGAATATTGCATCCATGGGAGTGTCATTCTTGCAGATCCAAATGCTCCTCTGGTTGCTCTATTGACAATGTTTTTTGTAGCTGTATTAAATAGCCCCGGAGTACTAACTTTCGTTGGTTGGTTTGGATTGGTGTTGATTTCTTCAAACCGGTCGGTACAACCCGTAAAAGAAAATAGGAGCAATAGAATTGCTATAAGTATTGGTTTTAATGTATTCATGGTTTTACGGTTTTAAATTCATCACATTTTAATTGTTATATTCATTCCGTATGTTCTGGTAGAAGGAAGTGAACCGCCTTCAAGTCCCTGTATATTCCCACTTCCGTAGCTGGTGTTTTCGGGATCCATACCGTTCCAGTGTAGCCCCCAGGCGAAAAGGTTACGCGCAAAAGCGGAAAAAGTTACTTGACTTATTTTCTTTCCAACAGCCTTTTTAGGTAGACTATAGCTTAAGGCCATTTCCCGTAGTTTAATATAACTGGCATCAAAAACGTTTTGTGCATCAACGCTATTCGTGTAGGCTTTTGCCCATCGGTAAGCGGAAACCACTTTGGTATTTGGGCTTCCATCTTCCAAAACACCATCCAGTACTATTCCATTTTCCCGTATTCCATTGGCTGCTGTCTCTTCCATTATACCGGAAGAATGACCATACATGTGGGTAGTGGAAAAATAACTTCCCCCTTTTTGAATGTCGATCAGGCAACCTAGATTCCATTGTTTGTAATTGAAATGGTTTCGAATACCGATGTTGTAATCCGGAATAATGCAACCCAGTGCTTTTCGATTTCCTTTTTTATAGGTTCCGTTTGGATTGATTATCCTTTTTCCGTTTGTATGATAGGCGAAATCGTTTCCGTATAACTGACCGTATTTTTCGCCTACAACGGCCAGTAAGGTAACCCGAAAAGGAGCCGATGCCAGTTTCTGTGATTGGGTGTCTTTATATAACGAGAGCAGCTTATTGTCGTTTTTGGAAAAGTTACCTTTGATGTCCCAACTGAAATTGACCGATTTGATAGGGGTTGCCCATAGGGAAAGTTCAACACCCTGATTGCGAATTTTGCCGGCATTAATGTATTGTTTGGAAAAACCGGTTGCTGTCGTAATTTGTAATGGAGTAATAAGATCCCGGGTCAAGTCTTCATAGAATGCCAGATCGAAACCCAAACGGTTTTTAAATAGTCGCATTTCCAATCCTATTTCCTTACTCACTTTTGTCTCCGGGATTAAGTCAGGGTTGTTTGCGACTGTAGCATTGGAATAAGAAGGAACCGATTGAAAGGGGGCTCCTATGGTATAGTAATTAGCAATCGAATAGGGAGTGGCTCCATTGCTAATCTGTGCCCAGCCGCTTCTAAGCTTTCCAAACGATAACCACGAAACGTCTTTTAGTAAGTCGGAAAAAATAAAACTACCGGTGACAGATGGGTAATTAGCGTGGTTGGCAACCGTTGAAAACCAGTCTTTGCGATTGGTTACTTCCAGGTATAACATGTTAGCATAGCCTAAAGAAGCCATTGCATATAAGCTGTTAACCCGCAGTTGGGAATAAAAATTTTGGGAAGTGGAAAGTTTTTTTGAATTGGAAAGATTATATAAATCAGGTATAATCAATCCTCCGGAAGTACTGCCAGATAAGGCCTGGTGCTCATTGTGCCGACGGTTGATGCCAACAAATGAGTTAAGACTGAATCTGTCCCAGCGTTTGTCAAAATGCACTCTCGCTTCGTAATTCATCTCTGTGATCTGCCGTATAGTCTGTGAATATCCGGACAGGGCCTGTGAATACACTGCTATTTTATTCTGGACTGTGAAATCATATTGATCGCCATTTATATTTCCAACAGCATAGAGGTTTTTGTTCAAATTGTATTTTAGTTTAATACTTCCGGTAAAACGGTTTCTTTGGTCTTCGGAAGTGTTTTCATAAATCGTCCAGTAAGGGTTGTCGGAATATATTGGTGTAGCATCATTCCAGGATGTTCTGTTCCAGGAGCGTTGCTTTCCATTGGCTAATTTGTAATTTTTTAGGTTGTCAAAATCCAATTGTCGTTGACCCCATTGGAAAAATTTCTGCGCAACGGAATTGCCACCATATCCTTGAGTAGGTCTGTTAAAGGCATTGGTGTTTATATAGGAAAGCGTCCCGTCGGCCTTGAGTTTTTCATGTAGTATGGTACTTCCGTTTATTGCGAATGTGTTTTTTACCAGTTTTGAATTTGGTACAATACCTGTTGTATTCTGGTTGGACAATGAAATCCGGATAGTACCACTTTTGGTCGCATGACTTACGGCCACATTATTGGTAGTTGTATAGCCTGTGTTAAAAAAAGAAGGCACGTCTTTTCTTGGGCTAACCCAGGGTTTCGTTACCAGATAGTCGTTTGGAAATTCCGGATCGAATGCACTCCAGGGAAGATACCGAAGGTTTGCATCGTACTTTGGCCCCCAACTTTCGTCGGTTCTATAATCGGCAAGATTGTAAAGCTGGCCGTTGATGGTTGCTGTCTTCATAGTAGTGGACGAACCACCGCCATATAGGTTTTGTAATTTGGGCATGATATAAATGTTTTCCAGAGTTAAACCTGTTTTTATGAAAAGTTCCGTTTTTCCGTTTTTCCCGGATTTTGTCGTATACATGATTACGCCATTTGCCGCTCGTGAGCCGTATAAGGCCGCTGCCGGACCTCCTTTTAATACGGAAACCGATTCAATGTCATCGGGATTGATATCGGCTGCTGCATCACCATAATCTCTACCACCGGAGCCACTTTGCGTATTGTAGCTGTTATAATTTGAATTGTCCATAGGAATACCGTCGATAACAATGAGTGGGCGATTATTTTGTGTGACCGAACCAACACCTCGGATAAGGATTCTTGAAGAGCCACCCATAGTGGATGGGGCGGTTACCTGAATTCCGGCAATATTTCCGGATAATGCGCTCATGGCATTGGTTTGACCCGCATGATTGATAATATCTCCTTTTATCTCCTGAACGGAATACCCAACGGCTTTTTTTTCTCTTTTGATGCCTAAAGCGGTTACAACAATAGTATCCATTTCGGTGACTTCTGGTTTCAGGACGATATTTAAAGGGGTACTATCGGCTTTGACATCTTTTGTTTTCATTCCCAGAAATGAAATCGTTAGGATGGCTGTTGGACTTACTTTTATTGTATATTCCCCGTTTATGTCGGTCTGAATGCTGTTTGTTGTGCCTTTCTCAATAACGTTGACACCCGGTATGGGTAGGTTATTGGTATCGGTAATCCTACCTTTTACATTTCGCTCCTGGGCAAAGAAATACTGGGTTGCTAATATGGTGGTTAGCAAAAACATAAACTTTATTCTCATAGGTCTACTTTTTTTGATTCCCGTATAAGTTATAGCCTTAATGGAGGGTATGCAAAAAACATGACATTGAGTGACTTTTTTTAAAATAATACAGTTTGATTTAGTTCTTACTATTGATACTGTAATATAATCGGATATAGTTGTTGAATTCTATTTCGTTTTGTTGAAAACATGATGCCGGATACTGTTGTTATTTCTAATTTAAGACGATTCTGTGAAGAAATGAGTAGTATTTGCGTGTATTTAAGTAGGTAATAAGGAAGCAAAATGTATTGAAAATGGTACCAAATAAAATACGGATGGCAATAGGAAATAAAAAAACCACCACATAAAGGCTGTGATGGTTTTTAAATAACTCAAATAAAAGAACTACGTTTTCTTAATTTACATCCCAAAATACTTTGGTTGTCAGTTTATCACCGCCTATAGCTGCACTTCCAGCCTGATAGCTGGCTCCGTTAACGGTTTGTTCATTTACCGGATAGGTAAGGCGAACCGGAATTTTTCCTTCGGCAACCGGGAAAGCACTTGGAGGAGCAGTTAAGCCTGGAGCATCAAGTCTTCGGAATGAATTCCAGGATTCGAAACCTCTGTTGTAGAATGCAATCCAGGATTGTTTGCCTATTTTTTCTTTCCAGGTTCCCGAGGCTGTGGCATAGGCTACAGATGGTTGTACCAGATAGGTAGCGATATCCGATGCGGCTACATTCCAATAGTTTAATGAGGCCGTCACGGCTGCGGTATAATAAACGTCGGGAGTTCCGCCAACGCTATAGCCTCTTGCGGCAGCTTCGGCCAGGTAAAAATTAACTTCGGCCGCATCAAAAAGTACTCCTTTGGCATCCGGTTTTTTTATTTCATCCCCAACATGCGAATAGGACGTTTCATAAGGCTGGGTGTTGGTGTAACCGTAAGCACCACCTACATAACTACCGTCTGCCATCGGAGTAAAATAAATAGGTCTTCTCGGATCATTAAGTGTGTTTAACTCATTTACAAAAACAGATGTCGGTACAAAGTCATTACGGTTGCTGGCTACCAATTCTCCAAAAATCTGATTGTAATTTGGTGAAAAGGAATTGAATTGCACCAAAGCATTATTGGTATTGGTGGTAATAACGCCGGCAGTAAAGGCACTTTCAATAGACGATTGTGCCAGAGAACTGTTTACATCTGATAGGTTAATGGCTAGTTTTATTTTTAAGGAATTGGCAAATAATTTCCATTTAGTCACATTTCCATTGTATAGCAGGTCGCCATTTGAAAAGGAGGCATAGCTGTCGTCCAGTTCGGCAATAGCGGAGTTTAAACGGTTTAGCAGATCCGGATAAATGGTCTGGTCGTCATCGTATTTGGGTAAAACTATATCCACCGGTTGTAGTGCTTCCGAATACGGAATATCACCAAAGGAATCAACGAGTACCTGATAGGTATAAATGTTCAAGATCTCGATGATAGCCGATTTGTTTTGCTGTATTTTATCCCAGTCTGCCTGAGCAATATTTTCCGGTTTGGCTTCGGTGTCGACTACTTCTTTTGCCGTTTTCAGGTTCCCTAAAACACGGGTGTATAATATCCGCCAGTGGTTGTCCGGAATTCTTCGGCTGGTTAAATTGTAACGGGATTCGGCTCTGTATAGGGTTGCCGCCCAATATTGGGTAAAGTAACGGAATACATTCAGGTTGACGCTGGGCGTGGTTAACTGATCAGTTAGCTCTTTCTGAGCGTTTGCCAATAGAGCCTCGGCCGAAGCAGCGTAGGTCTTACTGGTGTCGTCGTTAAAATTGTCGTCATCATTAACACATCCTGTGAAAAAGAATGATGCGATTGCGATTATAGGGATTAATAACTTTTTCATCTTTTAGAAATTTAATTTTACATTGAAAGAATACACTCTAATCGATGGCATTACACCACTTTGGTAGCCCTGAATGTTACCGCCGGAGGAACCTGCTTCAGGATCTGCATAAGGGGTGTGTTTTTGGATAATCCACAAGTTGTTCCCGATTAGACTAAAGGATACTCCTTTTATAAATGAATGTTCCAGTAATTTCGATGGCATGGTATAGTTTAAGGCAACTTCTCTTAATTTCACAAAAGAAGCGTCGTATACAAAGGCTTTTTCCGGATTGGAATCACCTCCGAATACATTGGCCGATGCTGTGGCATCTACCCGAATGTCATTTGGTGTCCCATCTTCTTTTACACCCGGAAGGATAATACCACCACCCTGGCTTAATGGGCTTCGTACCGGATTACCCAGGTCGTTAAGTCCTGCTGTTTCCGGATATAATCCGGTTTCCTGTCCGTAGGCCTGATCCAGTGAGAAAATACTACCGCCCTGGCGTACGTTGATCAGGAAGCTAAGGGAAAGGTTTTTGTACGTAACTTTATTGGATACACCGCCAATCCAGTCCGGTTGGATATTTCCTAACACCTGATCCGGATTTGTAAGGTAAAGTCCGTCGTCGCCTACAACTGGGTTTCCGTTGGCGTCATATACATAATCGGTTCCGCGGATGGTTCCGTAAGGTTCTCCAACGGTCGCATTTAATGACGTACGCTGGAAGGTGGTTAATAACAGGTTGGTTCTTCCGGAATCCAAGGATAGTAGTTTGTTTACGTTTTTCGACCAGTTTACATTAATATTCCAGGAGAAATCAGCCGTTTTGATCGGAGTGGCACTTAAAGCAATTTCAATCCCTTTGTTTTCCAGTTCCCCGGCATTAATCTGTTTGGAGATATATTGCGTAGATGGCGATTGTGGTACAAAGAATATCTGATCTTTTGTATTCGTTTTATAAACGGAAGCATCCACGCTTAAACGGTTTTTAAATATAGAAGCTTCCAATCCTAGTTCCCACGAATGGGTGATTTCCGGTTTTAGTTTTTCAAATTCGATTAACTGATCGCTGTTTCCAAAAATAGGATTGTTGTTGATGGATCCGTTGTTTTGCTTGGCTCCCAATCGACCGTATACCGGATCGTTACCCACACGGGCGTAGTTTAAACGCAATTTGGCAAACGACAGCCAGTCGGCTTTTAACATTTCAGAAAGAATAATACTGGTTCCGGCAGAGTAGTAGTCGTAACCACGGCTTGATTTTGGTAAAGCCGTCGATTCGTCATGACGGAAAGACCCTTCCAGATAAACCATTTTTTTATAGTCGATATTGGCCTGTGCATAAACACCTGCTTTTTCGTATGGAATGGTCGATTCTACCGGCGGAATAAATACTTTTGAGTTGGAAAGACTATAAATACCGGGTACTAACAATCCTCCAGCTGTAGCGCCTTCGAACGAATACACATCGGCGCGGATAAAGTTAAAACCTCCGATAACCTTGGCGGAAACATCAGAACCCAAACTAAAATCATAGGTACCAATGATGTCGTAGTTTTGTTGCAGGAAGTCGCGGGTGTACATTACATATCCGGACGATTCGGTTGCCTGATTGTTCGATTGTGTGATTCCGAATTCCTCAGCGTGACTACCAATTGCTTTGCGTAACTCTTGTTTGTCGTAAGAATAATCGATACCCACACGACCTAACAGGTTGAAGTTTTTCGTGATGTCAAAACTAATACTGGCTCCGGTTAGCAAACGTTTACGGTTGTCGCTGGTATAGTTTTCGTAACGGTCGAAGTACGGGTTGTTCCAAAAGTTGGGACGTAAATCGCCGTTGGTAGGGTCGATCTGGTTCCAGCTTACATTACTTCTCGTTCTGAAATATTCACTTCTTAAAGCTTGCATGTCGACGTTCACCGGCCACCATTGTCTGAAACCGGTCAGGATATTGTCGCCATATCCAACGCTGTTTCTACCGGTTACACTTTGATGGGTAAAAGTCATAAACGAATTCACCTTGATTTTGTCGTTCAGGTCACGGGTATAGTTACCACTGATCGTATTTTTTACCAGCTTACTGTTGGGCATAATGCCGGTTTCGGAATTGTTGGTATAGCTCAGGTTAAAAGCACTGTCGCTGTTACCGCCATTTAGGGAAACGTTGTTTACATAGGAAGTGGAGTTCTGGAAAAATGTTCCCGGTTTATTGGCAGCAGCTACCCAAGGTGTCGCTTTTCCGAAATTCGGATTTCCCGGTACAAAGGCATCCCATTGGTATACCATTAGCGATGGATTAAAAGCATTTCCATAGGAAGCATCGTCTCCTGTTGAGGCTACCAGATCCGGAATACCGTCGCCGTTTACATCGGCACTGTAAATACTATCTTCTCCGGCATATCCTTGTCCGTATTCGGTTTGGTATTTTGGAAATGTAGATTTGTCATAATAACCCACTGATACGGTAGAGCTGGTTGAAATTCCGATTTCGGAATTTTTTCTTCCTTTTTTAGTGGTGATCATAATCGCTCCCTGTTGGGCTAAACTTCCGTATAGCGCTGTAGCAGCGGCGCCTTTTAGTACGTTAATCGATTCAATGTTGTTCGGATCAATATCTGCCGCAGCATTACCAAAATCATAACCGTCACGACCGTTTACAGCGTCCTTACTGTTTAGGTTGGCATTGCTAATCGGAATACCGTCGACTACGATTAAGGCCTGGTTATTTCCCGTAATGGATTTGGCACCACGAAGTATAATATTGGTCGAACCACCAAAGTTTGAGTTGATTTTTACATCCAATCCGGCTACTTTACCGGCTAAATTGTTGACAAAGTTTACCGTAGGAGAGGAGTTTACCGCTTCTCCTTCGAGTTTTTGAGAGGCATATCCCAATGATTTTTTGTCTCGTGTAATACCTAAGGCAGTTACAACAACACCTTCCAGTACTCGGGCTTCTTCTTCCAGTTTTACATTTAGTACTGTTGCATTCGCTCGTAATTCCTGAGTTTTCATACCGATAAAAGTATATACCAGTATCGCACTCGGGCTAACTTTAACCTTGTAATTACCGTCAAAATCGGTTTGGGATCCATTGGTAGTTCCTTTTTCAACTACGCTAACACCGGGTAAAGGTAAACCATTTGTATCGGTCACTTTCCCGGAAACGATTCTTTCCTGTGCAATCAAGTTTTGCACCAGTAACACTAAAAAAAGTGTTAAAAAAGATTTGATTTTTACTCTCATTTTGGTTTTTGATTACGGTTATACAATCAAATTTCTTAAAAAAATCATAACAAACCAAAAAAAGTGTAAAAAAAATACTAAAATGACTCTTTTTTGACTATGTGAATTATCGGTTTAAAAAGTGCTTATCCGTTATTTTTCGGGCTCTAACGGGTGTAATTGTGTTAAAAATTTACATTTGTTAATAATTTGAATAAAAATACATAAAAATGCATTTCTGTATTAATTAACTTATATTTATGTGATTTATGTTTTAAATAAGTGAAAAGTGTTAGGGGGTAAATAGGGTGTTGTGGCTAATGTGTAGTGTGTTTTAAAAAAAAAGTAGTTTGGAACGAAAAACGGTGTTTTATTACATGCTGTTGCCGAATGAATTGCGTCAAAATGATGCGGTTTTTTGTGTTGCGGCGGATTCTTTTTGGGTGAAAAGTTTGGCTTTGTAATTAGAAATGGGAACCGGTTGCGGTGACGGTTGTGTAGTGTTCGGAATAAATGAAATGCTAATCGCTTTAAAGGGCGGAGGGAAACTAAAACCGGGCTTTTACGCTAATGTGTATTATTGAATTGGAAAGCTGTATTTCGTTGTTTTTTGAACTTCCGTTGGCATAAATGATATTAAAAAGGCCTGTCTTTGTTAGTAGTCCGAAGCCGAAGCCTAATCCGAGCAGATTGTCCCGCATATTTGTGGTTTTGTCTTCGAAATAAGCAAAATCGGTTATGGAATAAACATAAATATTGGAAGCTAATAGGTATCGGTATTCAAAAAGTAATCCGGAATACAAACTGGCCTGTAAGCTGTTTTCGTTAAAGCCGCGTATGGAATTGATGCCACCGAAACGATATAACTCGTTAATAATGTAATGATCACTTTTTAAATAATACGTCTGATTCCGCAGGTTGAAAATGTTACGCCTATTGAGGTAGATGTTATGAGAAGCACTGAGTTGGGCGTAATACTGATCGTTGTTTTCGGCTTTTGTTTTTCGGCTACCGATTCCGGCTCTGAGAAAAAGGCTGGTTTTTTCCGGAAATAGAAAGTCTTCCGGATTGTAGTGTGCGTATTCGTAGGTTCCGGTTACGAAGGAGTTGTTGTAATTGCTAAGACTGCTGGAATTGGCTTTTTGTATGTCGACCGACTCGGTTTCCTGATAACCCAAAAATACTTTAGAGTTGTAATTAAAGTAATAGCCGAGGTTGATGTCGGAGGAGGTGTTTTGAAAGGTGCTGTCCTGTTTGAATATTTTCAGGCTTCCTTTTATTCCCAGTGGACTTTTAAACAGATAAGGAATTTCGGCGCCTATAGTGAAGGTGGTTTGTTCTTTTCCGTCGTTTTTCCAGTATAGATTGAGTTTTTCCCCGGCATTTAGGATGTTGTTTAAAAGCAGGTCGAGATAACCGTTGAATTTTACGGAGCCGTTATCGTCGTTTGAAAAACCTACAAATCCGTCAAAGCGGTTTGGTCGCGCTTTTTCCAGGTATACGTATACTTTGGTGCTGTCGGTGGTGAATAGGATTTCCGGATATTTGATTTGATTGACAAAAGGCAGGGCGTTAAAGTTGCTGTGAATCTGTTTGAGGTTGTCCTGATTAAAAATGCGTTTTTGGTTTTGGCGGACGATGTTTTTACGGATGCCTTCCGGAAATTTAGGATAACCCGCAATGATGATGTCGTCCAGAATGCGTTTTTTTTCGGTGTCGATTTTTAATTCGGCAGATAACGTATTTTGATATTTTTTATGGTTGATCAGTTGGATGCTGCTTAAAGAATATCCTTTTTTTTCGAGTAGGTGAATATTGGTGTTCATAAAATCTTCCACTCCGGAAAGTGGAATGATCAGGGTGTCCTTATTTAAGTTGAGTAAATCGCGAACGGCAACGGTTGTATTTTTAGTGTATATATAGATGTGATTGGTTTTTTTGCCCAGGTCGTATCGGAAAAGAAATGTGCTGTCGTTTACTTTTTTTTGATCCAGTAAACTATTTTCGAGGTAACCAATCTTTACCAGGGTGTTGGAGAAATTGTGGCTTTCGTCGAGTATTGATTTGGTATTGCTATGTTTGGATTGGTAGCCGATACTATCGATCAATATGCTTTGTGTAGCGGAGTTGCCTTCGATTTTTAAATAGAGGTTCTGGGTCTTTCCCGATAGTGAAAGTAGTAGGAAAAGGGTAAGTAAAAATAGCTTTTTCAAAGACTAAATCGTTTTGGTAAAAATAACGCAAAATTTACAAAAAAGTATGCAGAAGTTATTTGTTGATTAATGTGGTTGAAAATTAATGATTTATGATTTGATTTGTTGAAAATAATTTCTACATTTGCAACCCCGTAAAAAGCGGGAATTTAATAACGTTAGAAATTTTATTAAACATTATGCCAACAATTCAACAATTAGTAAGAACAGGGAGAGCCCAGATAACTAAGAAGAGTAAATCGGCTGCTTTAGATTCTTGTCCTCAAAGAAGAGGGGTTTGTACGCGTGTTTACACTACTACACCAAAGAAACCAAACTCTGCAATGCGTAAAGTTGCGCGTGTACGTTTGACAAATGGTAATGAAGTGAATGCTTACATCCCAGGAGAAGGACACAATCTACAAGAGCACTCGATAGTATTAGTTAGAGGTGGAAGGGTAAAAGATTTACCAGGAGTTAGATACCACATCGTTCGTGGTGCTTTGGATACTGCCGGAGTTAACGGTAGAACTCAAAGAAGATCTAAATATGGTGCTAAACGCCCTAAAGACAAAAAGTAATTTTTAAAAACTTTTAAAGAAAAGACATGAGAAAAAGACAGGCCAAAAAAAGACCTCTTTTACCAGATCCGAAATTTAACGACCAGTTAGTAACGCGTTTTGTAAATAACTTAATGTGGGATGGTAAAAAATCGACTGCTTTCAAAGTATTCTATGATGCTTTAGAGATCGTTGAGACTAAAAAGCAAGATGCAGAAAAATCCTCTTTGGAAATCTGGAAAGATGCATTAACTAATGTTATGCCTCACGTTGAAGTTCGTTCTCGTCGTGTAGGAGGAGCTACTTTCCAAATCCCGATGCAGATTCGTCCGGACAGAAAAATCTCTATGGCGATGAAATGGATGATTCTTTATGCCAGAAAAAGAAATGAGAAATCTATGGCAGGGAAACTTGCTTCTGAAATCTTAGCTGCTGCAAAAGAAGAAGGTGCTGCTGTTAAGAAAAGAATGGATACTCATAAGATGGCGGAAGCAAACAAAGCATTCTCTCACTTTAGATTTTAATTCATAAGAAACATTAGAAATGGCTAGAGATTTAAAATATACTAGAAATATCGGGATTGCTGCTCACATTGATGCGGGTAAAACTACAACAACAGAGCGTATTTTATTTTATACCGGGAAAACACACAAAATTGGTGAAGTACACGAAGGTGCTGCAACAATGGACTGGATGGAGCAAGAGGCGGAAAGAGGTATTACAATTACTTCTGCAGCTACAACTTGTACCTGGAATTTCCCAACTGAGCAAGGTAAAGCTACTGCTGATACTAAAGATTACCACTTTAACATTATCGATACCCCGGGTCACGTTGACTTTACAGTAGAGGTAAACCGTTCCCTACGTGTATTGGACGGATTGGTATTCTTATTCTCTGCAGTTGACGGAGTTGAACCTCAGTCTGAAACAAACTGGAGACTTGCTGATAACTATAAAGTTCCACGTATGGGATTTGTTAACAAGATGGACCGTCAGGGTTCAAACTTCTTAGCAGTTTGTCAACAAGTAAAAGATATGTTGAAATCGAATGCAGTGCCATTGGTATTGCCAATCGGTGATGAAGCAGACTTTAGAGGGGTAGTAGACTTGATCAAAAACCAGGCAATCGTTTGGCATGATGATACTCAAGGTGCTACTTTTGATATCGTTCCAATTCCTGAAGATATGGTTGCTGATGCGAAACAATACAGAGCTCAGTTAATCGAGGAAGTGGCGGCATATGATGAAAACCTTTTAGAGAAATTCATGGAAGATGAAAGCTCTATTACTGAGGAAGAAATCAACAATGCATTAAGAAGAGCAACTATCGACATGGCTATTATTCCAATGTTGTGTGGTTCTTCATTTAAAAATAAAGGAGTTCAGTTTATGTTGGATTCAGTTTGTAAATTCTTGCCTTCTCCATTGGATAAAGAGGCTATCGAAGGTACAAATCCTGATACTGACGAGCCGATCTCTCGTAAACCATCCGTAAGTGAGCCATTTGCTGCTTTGGCATTTAAAATTGCTACTGACCCTTATGTAGGTCGTTTGGCATTCTTTAGAGCTTACTCTGGACGTTTAGATGCAGGTTCTTACGTGTTGAATAACCGTTCTGGTAACAAAGAGCGTATCTCTCGTATCTACCAAATGCACGCGAACAAACAAAATCCAATCGAATATATTGAGGCTGGAGATATCGGAGCTGCTGTAGGATTTAAAGATATCAAGACTGGTGATACATTATCAGATGAGAAACATCCGATTGTATTGGAGTCTATGGTGTTCCCTGATCCGGTAATTGGTATCGCTGTTGAGCCAAAAACTAAAGCTGACGTTGATAAAATGGGTATGGCTTTAGCGAAATTGGCGGAAGAGGATCCAACGTTTACAGTTAGAACTGACCATGCTTCGGGACAAACGATTATCTCTGGTATGGGTGAGCTTCACTTGGATATCATTGTTGACCGTATGCGTCGTGAATTCAAAGTTGAGGTGAATCAAGGTGAGCCTCAGGTTGAGTACAAAGAAGCTTTCACGCGTTCTGCTCAACACAGAGAAACGTATAAAAAACAATCTGGTGGACGTGGTAAATTCGGTGATATCGTATTTAGAATCGAGCCTGCTGATGAAGTTGATGGAAAAGTGCCTGTAGGATTACAATTCGTTAACGAAGTTAAAGGTGGTAACGTTCCTAAAGAATATATCCCTGCTGTTGAAAAAGGATTTAGAGAGGCTATGAAGTCGGGACCTTTAGCTGGATATGAAGTGGATAGTTTAAAAGTTACTTTATTGGATGGATCTTTCCACCCTGTGGATTCCGATGCGCTTTCATTCGAATTGGCTGCTAAAATGGGATATAAAGAGTCTGCTAAAGCTGCAGGTGCTGTAATCCTTGAGCCAATCATGAAATTAGAAGTGTTGACTCCGGAAGAGAACATGGGTGACATCGTTGGGGATTTGAACCGTCGTAGAGGTCAGATCAACAACATGGATGACAGAGCAGGTGCTAAAGTTGTTAAAGCTAGTGTGCCGCTTTCTGAAATGTTCGGATATGTTACTACATTAAGAACATTATCTTCTGGTAGAGCAACATCTACAATGGAATTCTCGCACTATGCAGAGACGCCAAGCAACATCTCTGAAGAGGTAATCAAAAAAGCAAAAGGTAACGCTTAATTTTTAGGAAAATGAGTCAAAAAATCAGAATAAAATTAAAGTCTTACGATCACAACTTAGTAGATAAATCTGCTGAGAAAATCGTAAAAACTGTAAAAAGTACAGGAGCTGTGGTAACTGGTCCAATTCCGTTGCCTACGCACAAAAAGATTTTCACTGTGTTACGTTCTCCACACGTAAACAAAAAATCAAGAGAGCAATTCGAAGTGAGTTCATACAAAAGATTATTAGATATCTATTCTTCATCTTCTAAAACAATTGACGCTCTAATGAAGTTAGAGTTGCCAAGCGGAGTTGAGGTAGAAATCAAAGTGTGATAAAACTCGCATTTTAAAGTATTTAAGCATTAAGTTTTTTTATTTAAAACTTAATGCTTACTTTTGCGCACTCTAAAAATAAAAATATTCAATAAGTAATTAATAATTAGTTTTATATGTCTGGGTTAATTGGTAGAAAAATCGGCATGACTAGCATTTTCGACGAGAACGGGAAAAATATTCCTTGTACAGTTATCGAAGCTGGTCCATGCGTTGTTACCCAAGTCAGAACCAATGAGGTTGACGGGTATGAAGCGTTACAACTTGGTTTCGATGACAAAACAGAAAAACACGCTACTAAAGCTGAGCTAGGTCACTTTAAAAAAGCGGGAACTGTTGCGAAAAAGAAAGTCGTTGAATTCCAGGATTTTGTAACGGAGCACAAATTAGGTGATGTGATCACTGTTGATGTGTTCAACGAAGGTGAGTTTGTGGACGTGGTAGGCGTTTCAAAAGGTAAAGGTTTCCAGGGGGTTGTTAAACGTCACGGTTTTGGTGGTGTTGGACAAGCTACTCATGGTCAGCACAACCGTTTGAGAGCACCAGGTTCTGTTGGAGCATCATCTTATCCATCTAGAGTATTCAAAGGGATGCGTATGGCTGGAAGAACAGGAGGAGAAAATGTAACAGTTCAAAACCTTAGAGTTTTAAAAGTAGTGGCTGAAAAGAACTTACTTTTAGTTAAAGGAGCTATTCCTGGACACAAAAACTCTTACGTAATCATTCAAAAGTAATGGAAGTAAAAGTATTAGATATCAACGGAAAAGATACAGGTCGTACAGTACAACTTGCTGACTCTGTATTCGCAATTGAGCCTAATAACCATGCGGTATATCTTGATGTTAAACAATATTTAGCAAATCAAAGACAAGGTACTCACAAAGCTAAAGAAAGAGCTGAAGTAACCGGAAGTACCCGTAAGGTTAAAAAACAAAAAGGAACTGGTACTGCTCGTGCGGGAAGTGTTAAGTCTCCTTTGTTCAAAGGTGGAGGTACAGTTTTCGGTCCTAGACAAAGAAGCTACTCTTTTAAATTGAACAAAACTTTAAAGAGATTGGCTCGTAAATCGGCTTTCTCAATTAAAGCAAGTGAGTCCAATTTAGTGGTTCTTGAAGACTTTACATTTGAAGCACCAAACACTAAAAATTTCATTAACGTATTGAAAGCTTTAGGGTTAGAAAACAAAAAATCTTTATTTGTGTTGGGTGAATCAAATAAAAATGTATATTTGTCGTCACGCAATTTAAAGGCTTCTACTGTTGTAACTACTTCAGAATTAAGTACTTATGCTATTTTAAATGCAAATAGTTTAGTGCTTTTAGAAGGTTCATTAGAAGGAATTGAAGAAAATTTAAGCAAATAATAGGGCTATGAGTATCATAATTAAACCTATCATTACTGAAAAAATTACCAAAGACGGAGAAGTTTTCAACCGCTTTGGTTTCGTTGTTGATAAAAAAGCGAACAAAATTCAAATCAAAAATGCTGTTGAAGCGGCTTATGGTGTGAATGTGGTAGCTGTGAATACAATGAATTACAGAGCTGATAGAACGGTTAAATACACTAAGAGTGGTTTAATCAGTGGAAAGACTAATGCTTACAAAAAAGCGGTAGTTCAAGTACAAGAAGGAGAAACAATAGATTTTTATAATAATATCTAATAGAAAATGTCAGTTAGAAAATTAAAACCTATTACCCCGGGTCAGCGTTTTAGAGTTGTGAATAGCTTTGACACTATTACAACTGATAAGCCGGAGCGTTCTTTGATCGCACCGAAAAAAAACTCTGGAGGTAGAAATAGTCAAGGAAAGATGACCATGCGCTACACAGGTGGTGGTCACAAACAAAAGTATCGTATCATCGATTTTAAAAGAACTAAAGTAGGAATTCCTGCAACAGTTAAAACAATCGAATATGATCCGAATCGTTCAGCGTTCATTTCGTTATTACACTATGCAGATGGTGCTAAAACGTATATCATCGCTCAAAATGGTTTACAAGTAGGACAAACTGTAGTTTCTGGTCCGGAAGCGGCTCCAGAAATTGGTAATACTTTACCTTTAAGTAAAATTCCTCTAGGAACTGTTATTTCTTGTATTGAGTTAAGACCAGGACAAGGTGCGGTTATCGCTCGTTCGGCTGGTACTTTTGCTCAGTTAATGGCGAGAGACGGTAAATATGCTACAATCAAAATGCCTTCAGGTGAAACAAGATTAATCTTGTTAACGTGTTCTGCAACAATTGGAGCAGTATCTAACTCAGACCACCAATTGATCGTTTCCGGTAAAGCTGGTAGATCAAGATGGTTAGGTAGAAGACCGAGAACAAGACCGGTAGCTATGAACCCAGTAGATCACCCAATGGGTGGTGGAGAAGGACGTTCTTCTGGAGGACATCCACGTTCAAGAAAAGGTTTACCTGCTAAAGGTTATAGAACTCGTTCTAAAGTTAACCCGAGTAATAAGTATATCGTAGAACGTAGAAAGAAATAATAAGTAAGACATGGCACGTTCATTAAAAAAAGGACCTTTTGTACACTATAAATTAGATAAAAAAGTTCAGGAAAACATCGAGAAAGGTAACAAAGGAGTAGTAAAGACTTGGTCTAGAGCTTCTATGATTACTCCGGATTTTGTTGGACAAACTATCGCAGTTCACAACGGTCGTCAATTTGTACCTGTTTACGTAACAGAAAACATGGTAGGTCATAAATTAGGAGAGTTTTCGCCAACAAGATCTTTTAGAGGTCATGCTGGAGCTAAAAATAAAGGTAAAAAATAATAAGAAGCTATGGGAGTTCGTAAAAGAGAAAGAGCCGAGCAGATTAAAGAAGCTAATAAGCAAATCGCATTTGCTAAGCTAAATAACTGCCCTACTTCACCTAGAAAAATGCGCTTAGTGGCAGATTTAGTTAGAGGTCAGAAGGTAGAAAAAGCTCTTAATATATTAAGATTTAGTTCAAAAGAAGCTTCTCGTAAATTAGAGAAACTGTTGTTATCGGCTATCGCTAACTGGCAAGCTAAAAACGCAGACGCTAATATGGAAGAAGCTGGCTTATTTGTAAAAGAGATCCGTGTTGATGGTGGTATGATGTTAAAAAGACTTCGTCCAGCTCCACAAGGTCGCGCGCACAGAATCAGAAAACGTTCTAACCACGTTACAATCGTGATTGGAGATATTAATAACACACAAAGCAATTAATAAAGATGGGACAAAAGACAAATCCAATCGGAAATCGCCTTGGTATCATCAGAGGATGGGATTCTAACTGGTATGGTGGAAATGACTACGGTGATAAACTTGCCGAAGACCACAAAATCAGAAAGTACATTCATGCTCGTTTATCAAAAGCTAGTGTATCTAAAGTAATCATCGAGAGAACTTTAAAACTTGTAACCGTTACTATCACTACTGCCAGACCTGGTATCATTATCGGAAAAGGTGGACAAGAGGTAGACAAGTTAAAAGAGGAGCTTAAGAAAATTACTGACAAAGAGGTTCAAATCAATATCTTTGAAATTAAAAGACCAGAACTTGATGCTTACTTAGTAGGTACAAGTATCGCGCGTCAGATCGAAAGTCGTATTTCGTACAGACGTGCTATCAAAATGGCTATTGCTGCTGCTATGCGTATGAACGCTGAAGGTATCAAAGTTATGATCTCTGGTCGTTTGAATGGTGCTGAAATGGCACGTTCAGAAATGTTCAAAGAAGGACGTATTCCTCTATCAACTTTCAGAGCTGACATCGATTACTCACTTGCTGAAGCACATACTACTTACGGTAGAATGGGAATCAAAGTGTGGATCATGAAAGGTGAAGTTTACGGTAAGAGAGATCTTTCTCCGTTAGTAGGTATGGACAAAAAACAGTCTAAACCTTCAGGATCTTCTCCTGCAAAAGGAAATGGTAGACCAAACCAACGCAAAAGAAAGTAATTTTTAAACTAAAGAAAAATGTTACAGCCTAAAAGAACAAAATACCGTAAGGTACAGAAGGGTAAAATGAAAGGCATTTCTCAAAGAGGACATGAACTTTCTAATGGAATGTTTGGTATTAAATCTTTAGATTCAACTTTCATTACTTCTCGTCAAATCGAAGCAGCTCGTATTGCTGCAACGCGTTACATGAAAAGAGAAGGTCAGTTGTGGATTAAAATTTTCCCAGACAAGCCTATCACCAAGAAACCTCTTGAAGTACGTATGGGTAAAGGTAAAGGTGCAGTTGAATATTGGGCTGCAGTTGTGAAACCTGGAAGAATTATGTTTGAAGTTGGAGGCGTGCCTCTATCTGTAGCAAAAGAGGCGTTACGTCTTGCTGCTCAAAAACTTCCTGTTAAAACTAAGTTTATCGTTGCTAGAGATTTCGAAGCATAATCAATTTTTATTATGAAACAATCAGAAATTAAAAATCTATCTGCAGCTGAGTTACAAGGACAACTTAGTCAGTTAAAGAAGACATATGCCGACCTAAAAACAGCTCACGCTATTTCTCCAATTGAAAATCCATTACAGTTAAGAACTGTAAGAAGAGCAATTGCTAGAGTAGCTACTGAGTTAAGCAAAAGAGAGTTACAATAATTGTATTCTGCTGAAAGATGGAAAAAAGAAATTTAAGAAAAGAAAGAATTGGTGTTGTTACTAGTAACAAAATGGAAAAATCTATTGTTGTTTCTGAAACAAGAAAAGTAAAACACCCATTATATGGTAAGTTCGTGTTAAAAACGAAAAAATACGTTGCACACGACGAAACAAACGATTGCAACATTGGAGATACTGTACGAATCATGGAAACACGTCCGTTAAGTAAATCGAAATGTTGGAGATTAGTTGAAATCATTGAAAGAGCGAAATAATTATGGTACAACAGGAATCTAGATTAAAAGTAGCAGATAACACGGGAGCTAAAGAAGTTTTAACTATCCGTGTTTTAGGAGGAACGAAACGTCGTTATGCCTCTGTTGGAGATAAAATTGTAGTGTCTATTAAAGATGCAACACCTAACGGTAACGTTAAAAAAGGTGCTGTTTCCACTGCAGTTGTTGTACGTACCAAAAAAGAAGTGCGAAGAGCCGATGGTTCATACATCAGATTTGACGATAACGCTTGCGTATTGTTAAACGCTGCTGGTGAAATGAGAGGTACTCGTGTTTTTGGTCCGGTAGCCAGAGAACTTCGTGAAAAACAATTCATGAAAATTGTATCATTAGCACCAGAAGTGCTTTAATTCGTTGTAAAGATGATGAAGCTAAAAATAAAATCAGGAGATATCGTAAAAGTAATCGCCGGTGACCATAAAGGTGCTGAAGGTAAAGTTTTACGTGTACTTCGCGAGAAAAACAAAGCGATTATTGAAGGTATCAACATGGTTTCGAAACATACGAAACCAAGTGCTAAAAACCCTCAAGGTGGTATCGTGAAAAAAGAAGCTCCTATTCATATCTCTAACATCGCTTTAATCGACCCTAAAACTAAGTCTGCGACTAAAGTTGGGGTGAAAGTTGAAGGAGATAAGAAAGTGAGAATTTCTAAAAAATCTAATCAAGTATTGTAGTGATGGCTTATATACCTAGACTAAAAGAAGAATATAAGAGTCGCGTTATCGCAGCTCTTACTGAAGAATACGGTTACAAAAACGTAATGATGGTTCCTAAACTTGAAAAAATCGTTGTAAGCCGTGGTGTTGGAGCAGCTGTATCAGATAAGAAATTAGTAGATCATGCTGTTGAGGAGCTAACAAAAATTACGGGTCAGAAAGCAGTTTCTACCATTTCTAAAAAAGACGTTGCTTCTTTCAAATTAAGAAAAGGAATGCCTATTGGTGCTAAAGTAACTCTACGTGGAGAAAGAATGTATGAATTTCTTGATCGTTTGATCACTTCTGCATTACCACGTGTAAGAGATTTCGGCGGTATCAAAGCAACCGGATTCGATGGTAGAGGTAATTACAACTTAGGTGTTTTGGAACAAATCATTTTCCCGGAAATTGATATTGATAAAGTAAACAAAATTGCCGGATTTGATATTACTTTCGTAACTTCGGCGTCGACAGACAAAGAAGCGAAGTCATTGTTAACACAATTAGGATTACCTTTTAAAAAGAATTAAGTTATGGCTAAAGAATCAATGAAAGCCCGCGAGGTGAAAAGACAAGCTTTGGTAGACAAGTATGCTGAAAAAAGAAAAGCTTTATTAGAAGCTGGAGATTATGAAGGCTTACAAAAATTACCAAAAAATGCTTCTCCTGTACGTCTACACAACCGTTGTAAATTAACAGGAAGACCAAGAGGGTATATGCGTCAATTCGGTATTTCACGTGTAACTTTCCGTGAAATGGCTAACAATGGATTGATCCCAGGGGTTAGAAAAGCTAGCTGGTAATATAAAAGAATTATAAATTGATTAAAGGTTCGGTAAATGAAAATTTACCGAAAACCATAATCGCAAATTAATAAACATGTATACAGATCCTATCGCAGATTTCTTAACAAGAATCAGAAATGCCGTAAGAGCTAACCACAAAGTGGTAGAAATCCCGGCTTCTAACATGAAAAAAGAAATCACAAAAATTTTATTCGATCAAGGATATATTTTAAGTTACAAATTTGAAGACAGTACTGTTCAAGGTACTATCAAAATTGCTCTTAAGTACGACAAAGAGACTAAAGAGGCTGTAATTAAAGATATCCAAAGAATTAGTAAACCAGGTTTACGTAAGTACGCAGGTGCTGCCAAACTACCTAGAATCTTAAATGGTTTAGGTATCGCTATCGTTTCTACATCTAAAGGTCTTATGACTGGGAAACAAGCGAAACAATTGAATGTTGGTGGTGAAGTTATTTGTTACGTATACTAATAAAAAGACTAAGCAATGTCAAGAATAGGAAAAAGTCCAATTGCAATTCCAGCTGGAGTAACTGTAGAAGTTAAAGATGCTGTAATTACAGTAAAAGGAAAATTAGGAGAACTTTCTCAAGAGTTTTCAGATGTGTCTGTTAAAGTTGAGGAAGGACAAGTAATCGTGGAAAGATCTTCTGATGCAAAAGAACAACGATCTAAACACGGTTTATACAGAGCTCTAATCAATAACATGATTGTTGGTGTAGCTGAAGGTTTTACTAAAGAATTAGAATTAGTTGGAGTAGGATACAGAGCTTCTAACCAAGGTCAAAAATTGGATGTCGCTTTAGGTTTTTCGCACAACATCGTTCTTGAAATTGTTTCTGAAGTAAAAGTTGAAACAGTTTCTGAGAAAGGTAAAAACCCAATCATTAAGTTATCTTCATATGACAAACAACTATTAGGACAAGTAGCGGCTAAAATCCGTTCTTTCCGTAAGCCTGAGCCTTACAAAGGAAAAGGTGTGAAGTTTGTAGGTGAAGTATTAAGAAGAAAAGCAGGTAAATCAGCTTAAAAATTAAGACTATGTCATTAACAAAATCTGAAAGAAGACAAAGAATCAAGTTCAGAATCAGAAAGATTGTAAGCGGAACTGCTGCGAAACCAAGACTTTCTGTTTTTAGATCGAATAAAGAAATCTATGCGCAAATCATAGACGACGTGAATGGTAAGACACTAGCTGCTGCATCTTCAAGAGAGGCCGGAGCAACAGGAACAAAAATCGAAATCGCTGCTGTAGTAGGTAAATTAATTGCCGAAAAAGCTAAAAATGCAGGAGTAGAGATTGTTTCTTTTGATAGAGGTGGTTATTTATACCACGGAAGAGTTAAATCATTGGCAGACGGCGCTAGAGAAGCTGGACTTAAATTCTAAGAATTATGTATCATAATTATAAAAACGTAGAACTAGTAAAACCAAGTGGTCTTGAATTGAAAGATCGTTTGGTAAGTGTTAATCGTGTTACTAAAGTTACAAAAGGTGGTAGAGCTTTCGGTTTTTCTGCAATTGTAGTTGTAGGAGACGAAAACGGTGTAGTAGGTCATGGTCTTGGAAAATCTAAGGATGTGTCTGAAGCTATTGCTAAAGCAGTAGAAGATGCTAAAAAGAACTTAGTGCGTATTCCATTGGTTGGGCACACTATCCCTCACGAGCAAAAAGGTAAATTTGGTGGAGCACGTGTATTTTTAATGCCTGCTTCTCACGGTACCGGAGTAATTGCCGGTGGTTCTGTGAGAGCCGTTGTGGAATCTTTAGGAATCCACGATGTATTATCAAAATCACAAGGTTCATCAAACCCACACAATGTTGTTAAAGCTACTTTTGATGCTTTATTACAAATGAGAAGTGCACACACTGTTGCAAAACAAAGAGGTGTATCTTTAGAAAAAGTATTCAAAGGTTAATTCAAGGAAATTATGGCGAAAATATTAGTAAAACAAGTTAAAAGTCAAATCAATTGTCCTCTTTCTCAAAAGAGAACTCTTGAAGCTTTAGGTCTTAGAAGACTAGGACAAGTTGTTGCACACGATGCAAATCCTGCTATCCTTGGAATGGTAAATAAAGTTAAACACTTAGTTTCTGTAGAAGAAGCTAACTAATAACAATAACAGTTATGAATTTAAGTAACTTACAGCCAGCTGAAGGTTCAGTACACAACCAAAATAAAAGATTAGGTAGAGGAGAAGGTTCTGGTAAAGGTGGTACCGCTGCACGTGGACACAAAGGAGCTAAGTCTCGCTCTGGTTATTCTAAGAAAATTGGTTTCGAAGGAGGGCAGATGCCTTTACAGAGACGTGTACCTAAGTTTGGTTTCAAAAACATAAACAGAGTAGAATATCAAGGTATCAATTTGGATACACTTCAGTTATTAGTTGATAACGGAGTAGTAACCGATACAGTTGATTTCGCTGTTTTAGTAGACAATCGTTTAGCAACAAAAAATAGCTTAGTAAAGATTTTAGGAAGAGGAGAGCTTAAAGCAAAACTAAAAGTAACTGCTCACAAATTTACTGCTACTGCAAAAGCGGCTATCGAAGCTGCAGGAGGAGAAGCCGTAACTTTATAATCTTTATAGACAGATGAAGAAATTTATAGAATCATTAGTAAATGTTTGGAAAATTGAGGAATTAAAAAATAAAATTTTAATTACTCTAGGGTTATTGTTAGTTTACCGTTTAGGTGCTCAGGTGACCCTTCCAGGTATTGATGCTACTAAATTGCAAAGTTTATCTAGTCAAACAGATCAAGGTATTGGTTGGTTAATCAATGTATTTACAGGTGGTGCGTTCTCGCAGGCATCTGTATTTGCATTGGGTATCATGCCGTATATTTCAGCGTCGATTGTAGTTCAGTTGATGGGAATTGCGATTCCTTATCTTCAGAAACTACAAAAAGACGGTGAAAGCGGAAGACGTAAAATCAACCAAATCACTAGATGGTTAACTATTGGTATTACCCTATTGCAAGGTCCAGGTTATATTTATAACTTGTATAAACAATTGCCTGCAGATGCCTTTTTATTAGGATTTAGTTCATTCTCATTCTTATTCTCATCTGTAATCATCCTAGTTACAGGTACGATTTTTGCAATGTGGTTAGGTGAAAAAATTACTGATAAAGGTATTGGAAATGGTATTTCGTTGCTGATCATGGTAGGAATTCTTGCCCGTTTGCCGCAGGCTTTCATTCAGGAGTTCTCTTCCCGTGTTACCGAAAACAACGGAGGACCTATGCTTATCGTTTTAGAAGTAATCATTTGGTTGTTAATCATTATTGCTTGTATTCTATTAACCATGGCAGTGAGAAAAATCCCGGTTCAGTACGCGCGCCGTACGACCGCTGGTGATTTCGAACAGGATATGATGGGTGGTAACAGACAATGGATCCCACTTAAGCTTAACGCTTCCGGGGTGATGCCAATTATCTTCGCTCAGGCGATCATGTTCATCCCTGCTGCTGTTGCTGGTTTATCGACATCTGATACAGCTCAAACTATTACAACTAGCTTCCAGAATATCTTCGGATGGCAGTATAATTTAGTTTTTGCTTTATTAATCATTATTTTTACTTACTTTTACACCGCAATTACAGTACCTACAAATAAAATGGCTGACGACTTAAAGCGTAGTGGAGGTTTTATCCCGGGAATTCGTCCTGGTGTTGAGACCGGTGACTACCTGGATAAAATCATGTCGTTGATCACTTTCCCTGGTTCACTATTCTTAGCTTTGATCGCTGTGTTCCCAGCTATCGCAGTTAGTTTACTTGGTGTACAACAGGGCTGGGCTATGTTTTATGGCGGAACATCGTTGCTAATTATGGTGGGTGTTGCAATTGATACTATTCAACAAATAAATTCTTATTTATTGAATAAGCATTACGACGGTTTGATGAAAAGTGGTAAAAATAGAAAGGCAGTAGCTTAATTTTTATGGCAAAACAATCAGCAATAGAACAAGACGGATCAATCATTGAAGCATTATCAAATGCTATGTTCCGTGTAGAATTAGAAAACGGACACATTGTAATTGCTCATATCTCTGGTAAAATGCGTATGCATTATATCAAATTATTACCTGGTGATAAAGTGAAGTTAGAGATGAGCCCTTACGATTTGTCTAAAGCAAGAATTACTTATAGATACTAAAGGCTATTAAAATGAAAGTAAGAGCATCAGTTAAAAAAAGAAGTGCCGAGTGCATTATTGTGCGTAGAAAAGGAAGATTATACGTTATTAATAAAAAGAATCCTAGATTTAAACAAAGACAAGGATAGTTATGGCAAGAATTGCAGGGGTAGATATACCTAAAAATAAAAGAGGAATCATCGCGCTAACCTATATCTTCGGAATTGGGGACAGCAGAGCGAAAGAGATTTTAGCTAAAGCTAACGTAAGCGAAGATAAAAAAGTTCAAGATTGGAATGACGACGAAATCGGAGCAATCCGTGAAGCTGTTTCTTATTTCAAAATTGAAGGAGAATTACGTTCTGAAATTTCATTAAACATCAAACGTTTAATGGATATCGGATGTTACAGAGGAATTCGTCATAGAGCTGGACTTCCATTAAGAGGTCAAAGAACTAAAAACAACTCTAGAACAAGAAAAGGTAAAAGAAAAACTGTTGCTAACAAGAAAAAAGCAACTAAATAATAAGTAGTAGTATGGCTAAGGCAAATACAAAAAAGCGTAAAGTTATCGTTGAATCAACAGGCGAGGCTCATATTAGTGCAACTTTTAACAACATCATCATTTCTTTAACTAACAAGAAAGGTGAAGTTATTTCTTGGTCTTCAGCTGGAAAAATGGGCTTTAGAGGTTCTAAAAAGAATACTCCTTATGCAGCTCAAATGGCAGCAGAAGATTGTAGCAAAGTTGCTTTAGAAGCAGGACTTAAAAAAGTAAAAGTTTACGTTAAAGGTCCTGGAAATGGTAGAGAATCTGCTATCAGATCTCTTCACAATGGAGGAATTGAAGTTACCGAAATCATCGACGTAACTCCAATGCCACACAACGGATGTCGCCCTCCAAAAAGAAGAAGAGTTTAATTATTTATAGTATAACCTAAGGTAGGAACAAGATTATCGGAGGAAAGACCTGAATTCATAATCCCTACCTTTTTTAATTTTTAGCAATGGCAAGATATACTGGTCCACAAACTAAAATCGCTCGTAAATTTGGTGAAGCGATCTTCGGAGATGACAAATCTTTCGAAAAAAGAAATTACCCTCCAGGGCAACACGGTTTAGCGAAAAAAAGAGGTAAAAAATCCGAGTACGCTATCCAGTTAATGGAGAAACAAAAAGCAAAGTACACATATGGAATTTTAGAGCGTCAGTTCCGTAACTTATTCGAAAAAGCAGCTGCTTCTAGAGGAGTAACGGGTGAGGTGTTAATCCAATTATGTGAAGCAAGATTAGATAACGTAGTATACAGAATGGGTATCGCTCCTTCTCGTCGTGCTGCTCGTCAAATCGTTTCACACCGTCACATCACTGTAAATGGTGAAGTGGTAAATATCCCTTCTTATCACCTTAAACCAGGTGACAAAGTTGCTGTTCGTGAAAAATCAAAATCTCTTGAGGCTATCGAACGCTCGTTATCTAATTCTAGCACTGTTTACGAATGGATTACTTGGAATAATGATACTAAAGAAGGTACTTTCGTTTCTGTACCGGCAAGAATCCAAGTTCCAGAAAACATTAAGGAACAGTTAATCGTAGAGTTGTACAACAAATAATAATTAGACATCAGTCGAAATAAATATGGCAATATTTAATTTTCAAAAGCCCGATAAAGTTATCATGATCGATTCAACCGATTTTGAAGGTAAATTTGAATTCAGACCTTTAGAACCGGGATATGGATTGACTGTTGGTAACGCATTAAGACGTGTTTTGCTTTCTTCTTTGGAAGGATATGCAATCACTTCGGTTCGTATTGAAGGCGTGGATCACGAATTCTCTACTATCTCCGGTGTGGTTGAAGATGTTACAGAAATCATCCTGAACTTGAAACAAGTACGTTTCAAGCGTCAAATCGAAGATATCGATAATGAATCTGTTTCTATCTCATTTTCTGGTAAAGAGCAACTTACGGCCGGTGATTTTCAAAAATTTATCTCTGGCTTCCAAGTGCTTAACCCGGATTTGATTATCTGCAACCTTGATAGCAAAATTACCATTAACATGGAATTATCTATCGAAAAAGGGCGTGGTTATGTTCCTGCTGAAGAAAACAAAAAACCTAATGCACCTATAGGAACTATTTTTACAGATTCTATTTACACTCCAGTAAAGAATGTAAAATATTCAATAGAAAACTTCCGTGTGGAGCAAAAAACTGACTATGAAAAATTAGTTTTTGAGATCATTACTGATGGTTCTATTCACCCTAAAGATGCCTTAACAGAAGCAGCTAAAACGTTGATTCATCACTTTATGTTGTTCTCTGATGAAAGAATTACACTTGAGGCTGATGAAATTGCTCAGACAGAGTCGTACGACGAAGAATCATTACATATGAGACAATTGCTTAAAACCAAACTTGTCGATATGGATCTTTCTGTTAGAGCACTAAATTGTTTAAAAGCGGCTGAAGTTGATACACTAGGCGATTTAGTATCATTTAATAAAAATGATCTGATGAAGTTCCGTAACTTCGGTAAGAAATCATTAACAGAACTTGACGAATTAGTCGCTGTTAAAGGGCTTACTTTCGGAATGGATCTGACTAAATATAAATTAGATAAAGAATAATCTAGTCCGCCCTAAAAGCGCGATTAAATTGTATAGCAATGAGACACGGAAAAAAAATAAATCATTTAAGCAGACAGGCTGGACATAGAAAATCTATGTTGGCTAATATGGCTTGCTCACTTATCGAGCACAAGCGTATCAATACTACTGTTGCTAAAGCGAAAGCTTTAAAGCAATTTGTAGAGCCATTGGTAACAAAATCAAAAGAAGATACTACTCACAACCGTCGTGTTGTTTTCGCTTACTTACGTAACAAATACGCGGTAACGGAATTATTTAGAGAAGTAGCTGCTAAAGTTGGTGATCGTCCAGGTGGATATACTCGTATTATTAAATTGGGTAACCGTCTTGGAGATAACGCTGATATGGCAATGATCGAACTTGTAGATTTCAACGAATTGTACAACGGAGGTAAGAAAGAAGTTAAAAAAGCAACTACTCGTCGTGGTAGAGCTAAAAAGACTGAAGCTGCTCCTGCTACCGAAGCTCCGGCTGCTGAAACTACTGAAAATACAGAAGCTACTGAATAATCATGAAACAATTGATTCTTCAATAAAAATTAAGGATGAACTTTTTAAGTTTGTCCTTTTTTTTTGCCTTTTTTTTCGGTTCCCAATCACCAAAATGAAAAAAGAACAGCGGTTTTGTCCGAATAGTTTCCAGAAAGAAGAATTTAGATTAAATTTGCAAAATTTTACAACACAACACACAATGAAATATTCAAATCGAAATCAAGCCATCCTTTTACTAAGTGACGGAACTGTTTTCCATGGAAAATCCATAGGAATTGAAGGAACCACTTTTGGAGAGGTTTGTTTTAACACCGGAATGACCGGATATCAGGAAATTTTTACCGATCCGTCGTATTTTGGACAAATCATGGTGGCAACCAATGCGCACATCGGAAATTACGGTGTTCATGAAGATGAAGTAGATTCCGATGGAATCAAAATTGCCGGACTGGTTTGTAAAAACTTTAGCTTTAATTATTCCAGACCCGATGCTTCCGAAGGCTTATTCGAATACTTCGAAAAAGTAAACCTGGTGGCAATCTCCGATGTGGATACCCGTGCTTTGGTGAGTTATATCCGCGATAATGGCGCTATGAATGCCGTAATTTGTACCGATGGAACACCGTTGGAAGAATTGAAAAAACAATTGGCCGCCGTTCCGGATATGAAAGGTTTGGAATTGGCTTCAACGGTGTCGACAAAAGAGCCGTACTTTTTTGGTGATGAAAAGGCAACTTATCGTATCGCAGCGCTCGATTTAGGAATCAAAACGAATATCCTGAGATGCCTGGCCGAAAGAGATTGCTATATCAAAGTATTCCCATACAATACTTCCTTTGAAGATTTAAAAGCGTTTAACCCGGATGGGTATTTCCTATCCAACGGACCTGGTGATCCGGATCCGTTAAAAGAGGTACAGGAAGTGGCACGTCAGATCCTGGCTACCGATGTTCCGGTTTTCGGAATCTGCCTCGGACATCAGATTATTGCTTTAGCGAATGGAATTTCGACCTATAAAATGTTTAACGGTCACCGTGGAATCAATCACCCGGTGATGAATGTAATCACAAACAGAGGGGAGATCACGTCTCAGAACCACGGTTTTGCCGTAGTTCGTGAAGAATTGGAAAAACACCCTGATTTTGAAATTACCCATGTCCACCTAAATGACGGTACCGTTGCCGGTATGCGAATGAAAAACAAAAGCTGTTTTTCGGTACAATACCATCCGGAAGCAAGTCCCGGACCGCACGATGCCCGTTATTTATTTGACCAATTCGTCGAAAACATTAAATTAGCTAAAAATTAATCCGGCCTTTTTTAAAGGCAATCAAAAAGTATCCATTATGAGCATGATTATTAAAGTTCACGCAAGACAAATATTAGACTCCAGAGGTAATCCAACAGTAGAAGTAGATGTATTTACCGAAAACGGTATCATGGGAAGAGCTGCTGTTCCGTCGGGAGCTTCAACCGGAGAGCACGAAGCGGTCGAATTACGCGACGGC
This sequence comes from Flavobacterium sp. WV_118_3, assembly GCF_039778605.1. Classification (NCBI taxonomy): domain Bacteria; kingdom Pseudomonadati; phylum Bacteroidota; class Flavobacteriia; order Flavobacteriales; family Flavobacteriaceae; genus Flavobacterium; species Flavobacterium sp. WV_118_3. The sequence continues at coordinate 256,506 of NZ_CP156060.1, forward strand.
GGAAAAGCCTACATGGGGAAAGGTGTTTTAAAAGCGGTGGAAAATGTAAATATAACGATCGCATCCGAAATCGTGGGTATGTCGGTTTTCGAACAAAATGCGATCGATAAAGTAATGATCGAATTGGATGGAACACCAAATAAATCCAATTTAGGGGCAAACGCAATTCTTGGAGTTTCTCTGGCTGTGGCAAAAGCGGCAGCAAACGAACTGGGAATGCCATTATACCGTTATGTAGGTGGTGTTTCAGCAAACACACTTCCGGTCCCAATGATGAATATTATCAACGGTGGATCGCATTCCGATGCGCCTATCGCGTTTCAGGAGTTTATGATCATGCCGGTAAAAGCGCAAAACTTTACCCATGCGATGCAAATGGGAACGGAAATTTTCCATAACCTGAAAAAAGTATTACACGATAGAAATTTAAGTACTGCTGTTGGAGATGAAGGAGGTTTTGCTCCAAATCTGGCCGGTGGTACCGAAGATGCCTTGGATTCAATCAAATTGGCAGTAGAAAATGCCGGATATACATTTGGTGATGATGTTATGATCGCTTTGGATTGTGCAGCATCCGAATTTTATATCGACGGTCAATACGATTATACCAAATTTGAAGGCGCTACCGGTAAAGTAAGAACGTCTGAAGAGCAAGCACAATATTTAGCCGACTTGACTGCAAAATATCCGATCATTTCCATTGAAGACGGAATGTATGAAGACGATTGGAACGGATGGAAATTATTAACCGAAAAAATCGGTGATAAAGTACAGTTGGTAGGTGATGATTTATTTGTAACCAATGTACAGCGTTTGTCAAGAGGAATTAACGAAAATATCGCCAATTCCATCCTGATCAAGGTAAACCAGATCGGAACATTAACCGAAACGATTGCAGCAGTAAACATGGCGCATAATGCAGGTTATACATCTGTGATGTCACACCGCTCCGGTGAAACGGAAGATAATACTATTGCCGACCTGGCTGTAGCATTAAACTGCGGACAAATTAAAACCGGATCGGCTTCCCGTTCCGACCGTATGGCAAAATACAACCAATTGCTCCGAATTGAAGAGGAATTGGGCGAAGTGGCCTACTTTCCGAAGGAAAGAGCATTTAAAGTGAAATAAGAATACTTTAAGTATAGGAAAAGGCTGTCCGATAAGGATGGCCTTTTTTGTTGCATTACACCGGACAGGTTTGGAAAACCTGTCCGGTGTCTCATGATGAAAAATAGCGGTAAAAAAGTGTGTTTTATGTAACATCCCGGCAATTTTTAGTAACGTAATTTAACTTGTGAAAACACGACTTTACAGGGTGTTTTTTTGTGCGGTAAAAAATGTGAAAAATGTAATTTTTACGCTTAATTTTTACGGAATAATTAACGATTTCCTTGCTTGATTTTCTTTCCATTTCGGTTGGAATTGCTTAAATTCGCAGATAACAAAAATATTTTACATTTAATTCCTAATACAAACATGTCAAAAACTGCAATATTAGAAATTGATGGCAACAAATATGAATTCCCGGTAATAGTAGGAAGCGAGAACGAAGTTGCTATCGATATAGAAAAATTACGTGCTGCAACTGGCGCGATTACGCTTGACCCGGGGTATAAAAATTCAGGATCTTGTAAAAGTGATATCACTTTCCTTGACGGGGAACAAGGTATTCTTCGTTACAGAGGATATGCCATTGAAGACCTGGCCGAAAAAGCAAACTTTTTAGAAGTATCGTATCTGGTTATTTTTGGCGAGTTGCCAACAGTAGCTCAATTAGAAAAATTCGAAAACGATATCCGTAAATACACGTTGGTTAATGAAGAAATGAAAAACATCATCGATGGTTTTCCTAAAACCGCACACCCAATGGGCGTTCTGTCTTCACTAACAAGTGCGCTTACAGCGTTTAATCCGAAAGTTGTCAATGTTGAAAACGAAGAGGAAATGTACACCGCTGTTTGTAAAACAATGGGTAAATTCCTGGTATTGGCTACCTGGACTTTCCGTAAAACTTCTGGTTTCCCGTTAAACTACTACGACAATACGAAAGGATATGTGGAAAACTTCCTTCGTTTGATGTTCGAATTACCAACTGGACCGTATACAATCAATCCGGTTATCGTAGATGCATTGGATAAATTATTCATCCTTCATGCTGATCACGAACAAAACTGTTCTACGTCAACAGTACGTATGGTAGGTTCGTCTCATGCTGGTTTATTTGCTTCAATCTCTGCCGGTGTTTCTGCTCTATGGGGACCATTACACGGAGGTGCAAATCAGGCGGTATTGGAAATGTTGGAAGAAATCCAGAAAGATGGAGGTGATGCAGAGAAATATTTGGCGAAAGCAAAAGATAAAAACGATCCTTTCCGTTTAATGGGATTCGGACACCGTGTTTATAAAAACTTCGACCCACGTGCGAAAATCATCAAAAAAGCAGCTGATGAAGTATTGGCTACTTTAGGAGTTAACGATCCAATCTTGAACATCGCGAAACAATTAGAAGAATCGGCTTTACAGGATGAGTATTTCAAATCGAGAAACTTATATCCAAACGTAGATTTCTATTCCGGAATTATTTACCGCGCTTTAGGAATTCCAACGGATATGTTTACCGTATTGTTCGCAATCGGACGTCTTCCGGGATGGATTGCACAATGGAAAGAAATGCGGGTGAACAAAGAACCAATCGGACGTCCACGTCAGGTGTATACGGGTTATGCATTGCGTTCTTTTAAACCAATGAACGAAAGATAATAGTTGTTATCATAAATAAAAAATCCCGAAGCACAACTTCGGGATTTTTTTTATTCTGTAGTTTTTTCTGCTTCCGTATCGTCGGATACATCATCTACTTTATCTTCGGCCTTATTAATCCAATCGGAAACCGACTCTTTTGCATCGGCGGCTTTTTCTTCTAACCATTCGCCGGCATCGGTTATGGTGTCTTTGGCCTTGTCGGCAAAGTGGGTTACCGTTTCCGATACGCCCATTTCTTCCAGTTTGTTAGAAACCGTATCACCGATATCAGTAACGGTATCAGCTACCTCTTTGGAAAAAGATTCGATTTTGTCTGATGCCGCTTCAGACGTATTATGTAAGGCATCGCCAACATTTTCGGTAGTCTGTTTGGCCTTTCCGAAAAGCGAACTAAAAAAGCTTGATAATCCCATGTTTTGTAGTTTTTTAAGTAAATGTATTAAAAAATTACTTTTTGTTAGCTTATAATTGCTTTATTTTTAAGTTATTATAATTCGAAAGAATAATTCATAATCTGACGGATATTTGATCGGGACTTTTTTATTAATCAAACCCCTTTGTTTATATTTGCCAAAAGCCAAAAGCTATGTTAAGTCTAAATGTGAAAAATGAAACGTCGCGGCTTAGAGCCGTCGTTTTAGGTACTGCAGTAAATAATGGACCTACGCCCACAATTGAAGAGGCCTATGATCCGAAATCATTAGAACATATTAAAGCGGGAACTTATCCTGTAGAATCAGATATGATCAAAGAAATGGACGCCTTTAATGCCGTTTTCAAAAAATACGATGTTAAAGTGTTTCGTCCGGAAATTATAGAAAGCTATAACCAAATCTTTTCCCGTGATATCGGTTTTGTGATTGATGATACATTTGTGAAAGCCAATATATTACCGGATCGCGAAAGAGAATTGGATGCGATCCAATATATAATCGATCAGATGGACCCGCAAAAGGTGGTTCGTCCGCCTGAAGAAGTACATATTGAAGGTGGTGATGTAATGGTGTGGAATGATCATATTTTTATCGGAACGTATAAAGGAAGTGATTACAAAGATTATATCACAGCGCGTACTAATATGGAAGGTGTGGCCTATATCAAAAAACTTTTCCCACATAAAATCGTAAAAGAATTTGATCTGGTAAAATCGAAAATTGAACCGAGAGATAATGCCTTACACCTGGATTGCTGTTTTCAACCGGTGGGAACTGATAAAGGAATTATCTATAAAAGTGGTTTCCGCGAAGAAGCCGATTATATGTACCTGGTGAATCTTTTTGGAATGGAAAACCTGTTCCATATCGAAAGAGAGGAGATGTATCAGATGAATTCGAATGTGTTTTCAATTGCGCCGGATGTGGTGGTATCGGAACGCAATTTTACAAGACTAAATAACTGGTTGCGTAGTAAAGGAATTACTGTAGAGGAAATTCCGTATGCCGAAATCGCAAAACAGGAAGGATTGTTGCGATGTTCCACTTTACCGTTGATCCGGGATTAATAATTTTAAGAAAATAGTGTTATGAAACAAACAACAAATACCATTTTGATGATCCGCCCGGTGGCGTTCCGGATGAACGAACAAACGGCTGTAAATAATTATTACCAAAAAGTATTGGACAACCTGTTGCCGGCTACGGTAAATGCCAAAGCACAGGAAGAGTTTGATGCTTTTGTTGAAAAACTAAAAAACGTGGGTGTAAACGTTATCGTTGTGGAAGATACCGTTACGCCGGACACGCCGGACAGTATTTTTCCGAACAACTGGATTTCGTTCCACGAAAACGGCGATGTGGCTTTGTATCCAATGTTTGCCGAAAACCGTCGTTTAGAACGTCGTGAGGATATATTGGATATTTTGGAAGAAAAAGGTTTTCAAATCGAGAATATTGTGGATTATACCTCCGCAGAAGAAGATAATATCTTTTTGGAAGGAACCGGAAGTTTATTGTTGGATCGTGAAAACGGAAAAGCCTATTGCGCTTTGTCGCCACGAGCAGATGAAGAACTGATGATTGAGTTTTGCGAAGATTTTGAGTTAAACCCGGTAATCTTTGAAGCGTATCAAACGGTAAACGGAGAGCGCAAGCATATCTATCATACCAATGTGATGATGTGTTTGGCGGAAACATTTGCAGTAATCTGTGCCGATTGTATCGATGATACCAAAGAACGTAAAATGGTGTTGGATTGTCTGAAATCAGATGGAAAAGAAATTATATTGATCACGGAAGATCAGGTAAATAATTTCGCTGGAAATATGCTGCAGGTACGCGGTGCTAATGACAAGCGTTATTTGGTGATGAGTGCTTCGGCGCATCAGAGTCTGACAAAAGATCAGATCGCAAAAATCGAAAAACACTGCGAGATTTTAAGCTCCAGTCTGGATACGATTGAAGCCTGTGGTGGTGGAAGTGCCCGTTGTATGATGGCGGAAGTATTTTTGCCGGAAGGAGAGTAGTTAAGACTCAGCTATAAAAAAAAGGGGCAGTTCACACTTTTGAACTGCCTCTTTTTGTTTTGTATAAAGTATTAGTTCTTTACAAAGCTATCGATAATTTTATCCGTTTCTGCTTTTGGAGTATCTCCTTTTAAGTCGAATAAATAGCCGAATAACGATTTACGATTTACTTTTTCTTCTAAGTTTAAATCTTTATTTCGGTCGAAAATAGTTTGCCATTTGTCGCGAACGTTTTTCCACATCGCTTTGTTTTCTTTCCAGTATTTTTGAGCGGCAACACATTTAGAATCGGCTACTTTTGTATAGATGTCGATTCCTTTTTCCTGTGCTAATACCACATCTTTACCAGCGTCGTCACGTTTGATTTTTTTGTTATCCTGGTTGTGGATCCATCCGAATTTCGTGATTTCATGCTCGTTTCTTCTGTTTAAAACGTTGTAATCGTTACGGATGGTGTGTTCTCTTCGTGGAAGTGGCGCATCAGTATAGTTTCTCCAGTATGAAGTTCCGTCAACGTGAACCCATGTCGCGGTTCCTTCATAACGCGGACTATCGTCTACCTGGAATACCCGTTGTGTCCATTGCCCTTTTACATCGGCTTTAGAAAGCGTTTTGTATTTCCATGACGTGTCTTTAAAGAAATCGTATAAACGGGTGTTTTCAAATTCCCAATCCTGTCTCCAGTGTTTTACAATCATAGTGTCTCCTACAATTAGCAAATGCTGCATTACGATTTTGTTGGGTTTGTCTTCAACCAATTCTACCCACTCTAATCCTTTGTCATATTTTGTAGGGGATGGTTTGTAATTCTCGTCTTTTGTAGTTTTAAAAGTCTCTGCGAAATTAAACTCTACCTCATAACATCCACACATAGATTTGATCGCGTCGATGTCTTGTTTTTTCTTATTGCCTTGCGCATGACCTAAAAAGGCTGCGAACAATAAAGCAACAGTTAGTTTTTGTTTTAGATTTTTCATTATGATGTATTAATTAAAAAATTTCCTGTGCAAAAATATTAAATTTATTTAGAATGAATAAAAATTATCACTTACATTTGCAGGAAATTATTAATAATAAGTCTAAATTAATATAATAAAATGTTGTTTCAAATTCCTATTTGGTTGATCAACAATTATTAAACTCAAAAAAACGTACAAAAAAACGCATGGGTTTCAAAATAAAAATTTGCAGCGGGTTATTTCTACTGGGAGCTTTTTCCGGTTTTGCACAAGAAAATGACAGCATCGTCCCTAAAGTTAACAAATTGGATGAAGTAGTCGTAACCGGACAATACAATCCGCAATCGGTTAAAAAATCGGTTTTCGAAGTAAAAGTAATCACCAGAGCCGATATCGACAGACAAGCCGGAAATAACCTGGCGGACATCCTAAATCAGACCTTAAATATTAATATTATACCAAATGCTTCTACCGGAAAATCGGGTGTGCAGTTGTTTGGATTGGATGCGCAGTATTTTAAAATATTAGTCGATAATATTCCGGTTGTAAACGACGAAGGTCTGGGAAATAATACCGACCTGACACAAATTAACCTGGATGATATTCAGCAAATCGAAATCGTGGAAGGTTCCATGGGAGTAGACTACGGTGCGAATGCCGTTTCCGGAATTATCAATATCATCACCAAAAAATCGTCTCAGTATAAATGGGAAGTGACACCTTATATTCAGGAAGAGACGGTTGGAAAAGAATATAATTTTGCCGACAAAGGGCGTCATATTCAGTCGATCAAAATCGGACATAATTTCTCCGATAAGTTCTATGCTAACGCAATGTTTACCCGTAACGACTTTAAAGGATTCTGGAACGATAAAATGGGTGAAAATTATGTAAACAACGACGGACTTAGAGGTTACGAATGGTTGCCGAAAGTACAGTTAAACGCCAAATCATTATTAGCGTACACTACAAAAAACTACCGTTTGTTCTATAAGTTTGAGTTCTTTCAAGAAACAACCGATCGTTTTAGTGCCGATGTACAGCAAAATTTTGATCCGGTTACCGCAACAGATAACCCGATAGCAAAAGATGAAATCTACAGTTCTACACGTTATTATCATCATTTAAACGCTTCCGGAAAATTTGGAGATAACGGAATGAATTACGATGTGTCGTTTTCCTATCAGGAGCAAACCCGTGATCTTGAGAAATACAACTACAGAATCCGTCAGCAGGAGCATTTTGGAACCGAAAAATTAGAATACGAATCCCGAAAAGTATATTATTCCAAAGGTTTTTTCTCCAATTTCCTGAAAAACGAAACCTTTAATCTTCAGGCGGGATACGAAGTAAACAGCGTGAAAGGATATATTACCAGCTTAGCCGGATTGTTTAACGGTGAAAATATCGAAAGAGAATTAAACTCGTACGATGTATACACCTCTTCTGAAATCAATTTTAATAAACGCTTCTCCATTCGCCCGGGTGTACGTATGTTGTTGTCATCCAAATTCGATACACAGGCGGCGCTTTCACTTAGTGCGAAATATGCTTTCGACAGCGGATACGAATTGCGTGCGATTATAGGTACGGCACCACGACTACCAAACTTCGATGAGTTGTATACCTATATGGTCGATGTAAACCATAACATTCAGGGGAATCCGAATTTGAATCCGGAACAAGGAAAATCAATTTTCCTACACCTGAAAAAAGATACCAAATTCAACGAGGCTTTTAGCATGCAAAACAAACTTTCGGGTTGGTTTATGGATGTGAAAGACAGAATCGAAATGATCATTATCCAACAATCGCCTTTAGTATACCAATATAACAATATTGATGTGTATAAAACATGGGGATTGTCGCTAACCAATACGGCACAATACAAAAACTTTACCGGTAATTTCGGGGTTACCTTCTCCGGAATATCTAAAGTGTTAGACAGCGGTGTATTGTCAAATGACGATTATCTGTATGCCTTCCAATTAAATGCGAATACGTCGTATACCATACCAAAATGGGGGACTGTTTTCTCGGCCTATGTAAAATATAACGGACCGCAATATCAGTTTGTAGAAAGAAACGGCGCATTGGAAAGAGGAAAACAAAATCCATTTACCTGGTTGGATGCGACAATCAAGAAAACATTTCTGGATAAAAAACTGGAAGCAACTATCGGAGCGAGAAACCTTTTGGACATCACGACGATTAATACCACGGCTACAGAAGCCGGAGCGCATTCGGCAGCCGGAACAAATATCCTGATGGGTTACGGAAGATCCTACTTCGTAAAATTATTGTATAAGTTAAATATGTAATCAACATGAAATCTAAAATACTACAACTAGCATTATTCCTGATCCTGTTCGTAACAGCATCCTGCGAAAAAGATTATACTGTTGAACAGAATCCTTTTGTGATTGCTTTCGAAAGACAATCGATCGATTTTTCAACGATTCCGGATCAAAGGGAAATGAAGCTTATTTTTTCGGAACCGGCAAAAACCGATGGAAAAATCAGCATCAAATTATCCGGAACCCATGCCAGCTATGGTGTCGACTTTAGTACGCTTCCGGAAGCACAGGGTGGTGTTTTAGAACTGCCGTTTGCAAAAGGACAAAGTGAATTGACCTTTACATTTAAAAACCTGATTTATCCATTTGATAACGACGAAAAATCCATTTTGATGGAAGTAGTGGCGATTAACTATGCCGGTGAAGCATCCATTCAGGGTTATACCAGTTCATTGGTTTCATTCCAACGATCATTGGGAGCGACCTTATTGCCGGAAATCGGAGGACCAAACCAGGGGAATCAGATTTTTGTAGACTTGAGTAAAGAAACCATGACGAGTTCGCGTAGAGATATTTGGGATCTTGGGTTTTATTCCGGAAACCAGTTCCGTGTAACCATCAATGGTTCGTTATATATGGCAGTTAAAAAATTAGACGCTACGAATATCGATGCGGTAAACGAAGCCAGTGTAAATGCCTTTTTCCCGCAGGTTGCCGTTGGTACTTTCGATCCTTCGAATACCAATTATATCGATGCACCAAATGGTTTGATCAATCAAACGGCAATCGCTGAAATTTCGGCAAACGACGCCGAAAACAATGTCTATCTGGTAAATATGGGATATACCATCGGTAATACAACACCTCCGGCGGGAACTGTAGCCATTGCAGGTGATGCCCGTGGATGGAAAAAAATAAGAATCTTACGCGACGGTGACAACTATATGTTGCAATATGCCGATTTGAACAGTACGACACACCAACAGGTTTCGATCCCTAAAAAACCGGATTACAACTTTACGTTCTTTAGTCTGGCGACACAAAATGTGGTGAATGTAGAACCGCAAAAGAATTTATGGGATCTCTGCTTTACGGTATTCACCAACGAAATCCAGGGTTCTGGCTCTTATGGTTATTCCGATTTCGTATTGAATAACCTGAAAGCAGGTGTAAAAGGATATCGGGTAGCGGTAACTTCGGCTGTGAATTTTGGCAATTTCGCGATGACAAACGTAGTGGAAAGCAATTTTATAGACGATCAGCGTGTGATTGGTGCCGAATGGCGTGATGTATTTACCGGTAGTGCCTATACTGATCGTTTCTATGTGATCAAAGACGCCGATGGGAACTACTATAAAGTGCGAATGCTGGAATTCTTAAATGAAGGTGGCGTACGGGGATATCCAAAATTTGAATATAAACTGATACAATAAATATATAATTAAATCTAGTACTACTATGAAAAAACAAATACTACTTTTAGCAGCAATGCTGGTTGGTTCATTTGCGGGCGCTCAGACCGTTCAGCAAGGAACGGTAACTATGGGACCAAGTTACGCGAACCAGGTGTATTTTAAATTCGCAACTCCGGGAGTAACCAATGCGTATCCACACAGTTCCTGGGATGTTGCTTTCTACAGAAAAAGTGCGATGGCTTTTGCAACCCGTATTAACGATGCAAAAGGTATCGAAGTATACCAGGCTTCTAATACAGTAAGTAACTGGGCTTCTATCGATGTAAGTCAGGTGGCAAACTGGACACGTCTATACAACAGTGATATCGAGTGGACTAAAGGAGCTTTCGATTATGGTACGGCTACCTACGGTTGGGGTGAATATAATATGGCAAACCACCACGTAACCGGATCAATCATTTTTGTATTGAAATATCCAAACGGGACCTATAAAAAATTCAAAATTGATGACTTCTTCGGAGGATATACCTTTACCTATGCAACCTGGAATGCCGGAACAAGTACTTGGAGCGCCGATCAGACAAAAGTGGTAGCGAATTCGACGAACCCGAACAATATCTTTAATTATTTCTCTTTGGAAACGGACGCAGCGGTTACAGCTGAGCCGGCCTCTGCCGATTGGGATTTGATCTTTACTAAGTTTACAACCGATTACCCAATGGGAGGAACTACAACGAAATATCAGGTAACAGGTGCTTTACACCACCCGGATGTTAAAGTGGCTAAAAATGTAGAGCCAGGAGGTGTAATGAATACGGCTAACCTTACTTTTGCTTCGGCTATCAATACTATCGGATACGACTGGAAAACGTTTAACGGATCGACTTATACTATCGACGGATCGAAAGCATACTATGTAAAACAAGCTAATGGTACTGTTTACCGTGTGGTATTCACATCATTTGTTGGAAGTTCAACCGGAGTGATTACATTCAACTACCAGGATGTAACCAATGCTTTGGGTACCGTATCATTTGAAGATAAAATCGCTTTCGGAATTTACCCGAATCCGTCTTTAGATAAAAAAATCAATTTGATCTACGATAGTAAAGAAAATATGGATGCCAATAGTAAAGTGAGTATCTATTCGATGACCGGTGCGAAAGTTTTCGAAACCGCTATCGAAACTGCTCAGGGATTCTACAACAGAGAATTGGATTTATCTGCTTTAGGAACCGGTATCTATATACTGAATCTTGAGTCGGGAAGTAGTACGATTACTAAAAAAGTAATCCTAAAGTAATGCTTTCCAATTGAGTAGTTAGTTTAAATGTTTGTTTTTGTTTTAGAAAGAGATTTCAGTATTGGAATCTCTTTCTTCTTTTTAGGGCGATACGGTTTTTAAGATGTTCACCACCGCACTGCTGATATATTGTATTCCGATGGCGATAACGATAAAACCGATAATTCTCGAAATCGCTACAATTCCCGAAGCACCAAGAATACGGGAAAGGTAATGCGCACTTTTTAGAATGATGAAAATAGTAAGCGCTACCGCTAAAATTGCCGAGCAGACAATCGCTTTTTCGGTCACCTCGGTAAAATCCTGATAAAACGCAATCAATAAGGAAATGGAACCCGGTCCGGCCAACATCGGGATTGCTAGTGGCGTTAACGCAATATCACTTCGTTTCTGAGCATCGTGCGCCACTTTTTTATTCACACCTCTTGTTTTGTTGAATTTCCCGGATAGTAATGCAAATCCCGAATTTACGATGACTAATCCTCCGGCAATACGTAACGCATCGATACTGATACCGAAAAACTTCAATACATATTCGCCGATAAAAAACGAAATAACCAGAATAATAAAAACGTTTACAGCGGTCCATAACGAGATTCTCGATCGTTCCGCGCTGCTTTCGTGATGTGTCAATCCAACAAAGATCGGGATAACACCCAAAGGGTTTAAAACGGAAAAAAGAGCGGCGAAAATGTAAATAAATAGTTCCATAGTTTTTTTTGCAAAATAAAAGGTTAATATTCCTTTCGACTTTAGGGGAGTGTTATTTCAAAGTTATGATAAAACAATGTTATAATTGATTTGAAATGTAAGAAAATAAGCGATAAATACGTAATTTTATACGTAAATATACGAATATGAAGACATTGGTTATCGGAGCTTCGTCAAATCCGGAGCGTTATGCGAATATGGCATTGAAAAGTCTGTTAAAACACCAACACGAAGTCGTGGCAATTGGACTTAAAAAAGAAGTGGTGGAAGGCGTTACCATCGAAACGGAAAAAATACCATTTACCGGTGTGCATACGGTTACGTTATACCTGAATCCGGTTCGCCAACAGGAGTATTATGACTATATTATCAATCTGAAACCACAACGCGTGATTTTTAATCCCGGAACGGAAAATCCGGGATTCTACCGCCTGTTGCAAGCAAACGGTATCGATTGTGAAATTGCCTGTACGTTGGTATTGTTAACGACCAACCAGTTTTAAGCCGTTTTTCTTTTTTGACTAATCGCCAGTAAAAGCAAAAATGTGATAAATCCGTTGATAATGATCAACTCGCTATCGAACACATAATTGCCAAAAAACACTTTTGAATGCTGACTTAAATAGAAGGTCAGTGCCGGGGCTAATACGCAGATAAAAGGAACTAATTTGTCGCGAACATCGCGGCTTTTGACAAATAATCCGAATGCGTATAATCCCAATAACGGACCATAGGTATACGAAGCGATTTTAAAGATCATACTAACTACTGAAGCATCGTTGATTTCGTTAAAAATGATGATCACCAGAAACATCAATAAGGAAAAGGAAATATGAACCAGGTGGCGGGTTCTTACAATATTCGGTTTGTTGGCATTTTCGGCTTTGTCCATCCCTAAGAAATCCACACAAAAAGAAGTGGTTAGCGCGGTTAATGCCGAATCGGTTGTCGCAAAAGTAGCGGCCGTTAGTCCTAACAGGAATACAATTGAAGGAATGAGTGTTAAATGGTGAAAGGCAATTTCCGGGAATAATAAATCCGTACGCGGTTTACCGGTTATGGTATCCAAAGGCACTTCGATTCCGTTTTTGCCGGCATACAAATACAATAAAGCACCTACACTTAGAAAAAATAAATTGATCACCACAAAAATGGCTGTAAATGAAAACATATTCTTTTGGGCTTCTCCAATATTTTTACAGCTTAGGTTTTTTTGCATCAAATCCTGATCCAGTCCAACCATTGCAATGGTCACAAAAATACCGCCCAATACCTGTTTTACAAAATGGTAACGGCTTCCGATAAAATCGTCAAAGAAGAATATTTTGGAATAATTACTCTCTTTTATAGCTTCAAAAGCCTGTATGGCGTTATAGTCAAGGCTGTCGCAGATAAAATAAATCGTAAAAAATACCGACGATACCAGAAATAAGGTTTGTAAGGTATCGGTAATAATAATCGTTTTGAGACCGCCTTTATAGGTATAAGCAAAAATCAAACCGAGTGATATCAGTACAGTAAAGGAAAAAGGCACGTTGTAATAATCAAATACATAGCGTTGTAAAACAATCACAACCAGATACAAACGAAAGGCCGATCCGATGGTACGGCTCAATAGGAAAATAGATGCGGCGGCTTTATAACTGTAGTGGCCCAGCCGTTTTTCCATATACTCGTAAATCGATGTCAGGTTCATTCGGTAATACAACGGTAGCAATACAGTGGCAACAATGATAAAGCCAATTGCGTTTCCGAGTACAAACTGAAAATATTTGAATTGTTCCCCGTTAGGAGAGCCAACTTCACCCGGAACGGAAATAAACGTAACACCCGAAAGTGCCGTTCCGATCATCCCGAAAGCCACCAGATACCATTTGGAGTTTTTATTAGCCTTAAAAAAGGCATCATTACTATGGTCTTTTTTACTGATAACATTGGATATCAGGATTAAAAGGCCAAAGTAAATAACAATGATGGTCAATATGGTAAAAGGTGTCATTTTTGATATTTTAGGTGGAGCCAAAATACAAAAAAATGTTAATTTGAGATCACTTTTTCAGCGGATAGAGGTGAGATAAAATTCAATTAAAAACAGTAATTTTGTCCCTATGGAATTTTCGTCTAAATTATTGGAAAAGGCTGTTAATGAAATGGCGCAGTTACCGGGAATCGGAAAGCGCACGGCGTTACGACTGGTGCTTCATTTGCTAAAGCAACCGACAGAGCAAACACAGCTATTGGCAAATGCTTTAACCCAACTTCGGGAAGGCATCCGGTTTTGTACCCGTTGCCATAATATTTCCGATGAAGAAATCTGCCATATCTGTTCCAATCCTACACGGGAACAATCGGTTGTTTGTGTGGTCGAAGATATCCGTGACGTGATGGCACTCGAAAATACAGGATTATACAAAGGTTTGTATCATGTATTGGGAGGAAAGATTTCGCCAATCGACGGTGTAGGGCCAAGTCAGTTAAATATTCCATCGCTGGTGGAAAAAGTAAAATCCGGAGCGATAAAGGAAATTATTTTTGCACTGAGTTCGACCATGGAAGGCGATACGACCAATTTCTATATTTACAGGCAAATCAAAGACTGTGATGTAATCGTTTCGGCTATTGCGCGCGGTATTGCCATTGGCGACGAGCTCGAATATGCCGATGAGGTAACGCTGGGACGTAGTATTTTGCATCGAATTCCTTTTGAAAATGCCATTAAAAATTCTTAAAACTTTAAAAAATTAACGTTTCTTTGTAAAGCTATAGTGCCGTACGGAAAATAGCCTTTGATAAACTATATTTGTTGCTCAAAAAGTCATCAGAATGATAAAAACATTTTTAATGTTACTATTGGTCGGAATCTTTTCGGTTTCGTGTGTGTCCAATAAAGAATTATTGTATTTGCAGAACTATAGTAAAGATACGCTGGCTGTGGCGGTAAATCCCGTACTGTTTAAACCCTACCGTATACAAACCAACGATGTAGTGAGCATTAAAATAAAAGCACTGGACCAGAAACTGGTTGCTATGTTTAACCCTGCCGCTGCCGCAGGTAGTAGTGCCAATGGTGAAACGGAACAAAGTCTGTATTTTAACGGATTTTCGGTAAACGATCACGGAAACATCCGTATTCCGGTTCTGGGCGAAATAAATGTACTGGGCTATACGCTTGATGAAGTACGGGTTCGGATTGAAAAACAATTGTTGGAAGAATACTTTAAAAAAGAAGCCAATATTTTTGTTGATGTCCGTCTGGCTGGTTTCCGTTATACGATTAATGGTGAAATAACGGTTCCCGGAACAAAAGTACTCTATCAGGATAAGGTTACGATTATGCAGGCGATCGCCAATTCCGGCGATATTACGATGACCGGAAATCGGAAAGAAGTAATGATCATCAGGCAGTATCCACACGGTACCGAAATGCACACCATCAACCTTACCGATGCCAAAGCAATGCAGTCTCCGTATTATTATATACAACCCAACGATTATATTTATGTCAAGCCGCTCAAACAAAAATCGTGGGGAACGGGAACTACCGGAACACAAACGGTGGCGACAATCATAACAGCGATGTCATTGGTTACGACAACGTTTTTACTCTTTAAAAACTTATAGTGTATGCTAAGTACTAAAGACTTTTCCTTGTTTGAAAATCAAAATAATTTCGATTTTAAAGGCTTGCTTTTAAAAATTGTCAGTTATTGGAAATGGTTCTTAGCCTGTCTTATTGTTACTTTTTTTATCGCCTATCAGGTTAACATCCGAAAAGAAAAAATTTATGGAATGGATGCCTCTATTGTGATAAAAGACGAAAACAATCCGTTCTTCACGTCCAATACCAGTTTGGTTTTTAACTGGGGCGGAACTTCCGATAAGGTGCAAACCGTAATCAATACTCTTAAATCGCGTACGCATAACGAATATGTGGTGGATAAACTGGAGTTCTATATTGATTACCTGAAAAAAGGCAAATACAATTTTCAGGATGTTTACGGTGAAACGCCTTTTTATATTCAGATCGATAAAAATAAAAATCAGCTTGCGGATACTCCGGTGCTGATACGCTTTATAAACGAAAAGGAATATGTTGTATCGATTCCGTTTGATGAAAATACATCGGTAAAAACCTATAATTATTTACAGGGAACTACCGAAAACGTAAATGTATCGGCTGGAACGTTCGAAAAAAAGTTTGCCGTAGGCGAACCGGTACAATTGCCTTTCCTGAATCTTAAAGTACTGATTAATGCTAATCCGGGTTTTTATAGCGGAAACGAATACTACATCCGCTTTAATAATTTTGACGGTACGGTAGCCGCTTATAAAGGACTGAATGTAGAGATCGATACCAAGGCCGGATCGATTGTACGCCTTTCGTTACAGGGAACCAATAAAAAACGTTTGGTCGATTATCTGAATACGACGGTTAATGTATTGCGAAAAAAACAACTGGACAGTAAAAATCAGTTTGCTAAAAATACGATCGCTTTTATCGATAGCACGCTCATTGCAATGGAAGAACATTTAAAAGATTCCGAAAAAGAATTGAAAAATTTCCGGAAAGATAAAAATGTATTCGAACTTCAGGGCGGTGGTGAAAAAATCACAGAGCAATTATCAAATTTTGATATCGAAAAAGACGGGATTACACGTAAAATCAATTACTATAATTCCCTGAGCAATTACCTGCAAAAAAGTACCGATTATTCGAAATTACCAGCGCCTACGGTTGCCGGGATTGAAGATCCAAATATTGTGACCAATGTCGCGAAGCTGATCCAGCTTTCAAGAGAACGTTCGGAAATGGCCTACTCGGTTAAAAGTCAGAAACTTTTTGATGAGTTCGATAACCAGATGAATGCCACTAAAAGAGTATTGCTGGAAAATATCAATTCCGCTAAAAATGCCATTACGATCGACCTGGGTATCATCAATAAAAGAATTGGTCAGGCCGAAAGTACCATCCGGCAGTTGCCGGAAGAACAGCAGGAACTGATGAAGATCACCCGGAAATACGATCTGAACGATAATATTTACAGTACATTTCTTCAGAAAAGAAGTGAAGCCGATATCGTTAAAGCATCCAATGTGTCGGATATTGAATTTATCGATACCGCCAAAGATGTAGGCGGCGGATTGTTGGGGCCCAAAACAGGTGTGAATTATATTTTGGCCTTACTGTTGGGAATTTTAATTCCGCTGATTGTGGTGTTTACGATTACACTGTTGGACAATTCCATCCACGGAACGGAAGATATCGAACGACTTACTGCGATTCCGATTATCGGGATTGTAGGAAAAAAACATACCGAATCGAATATGTCGGTTTATGAAAAACCAAAATCGCCTTTGGCCGAATCGTTCCGATCCATACGATCGTCCCTTCAGTTTTTATATAAAAAGCAAAAACTCGACGGTACTAAAATTTTAATGCTCACGTCATCTGTCGGTGGCGAAGGAAAAACATTCTGTTCGATCAACATGGCTACCGTTTTTGCATTAAGTGAAAAGCGAACGGTTATTGTCGGTCTGGATTTACGAAAACCGAGAATTTTTGGCGACTTTAACATCGAAAACAATATCGGGGTAGTGAACTACCTGATCGGACAAAAGAGCATACAGGAAATTGTGCAACATACGCACGTACCTTTTCTGGATGTCATTACAGCGGGGCCGATTCCGCCCAATCCATCAGAATTATTGATTAGTCAGGCGATGACAGCCATGATCGACGAATTAAAAGAATTATATGATTACATCATTCTGGATACGTCCCCGGTTGGGTTGGTTTCGGATGCATTGGAGTTAGCACAATATTGTGATGCAACTTTATATGTGGTTCGTCAGGGCGTTACCAAAAAAGGAATGCTGGCAATCGTCAATGAAAAACACAAAAGAGGAGAACTTCATAACATCAGTATCGTATTGAATGGTTTTGAAAACAAGTCGCAGTATGGTTATGGCTATGGATACGGTTATGGATACGGTTACGGTTACGGAACCTATGTTAACGGTTATATCGAAGAAGAAATGAAAGATCAAACGATCTGGGAAAAAATAAAATCGAAAATTTTTAAACGAAAATAATGAGCACTGAAGCAGCCGATAAGGAAAAATGGTTGTATGAAATTACACCTAAAGCAAAATTGTTTTCATTCGAATTTGGAGAGATATGGAAGTATCGCGATTTATTACTGATGTTTGTAAAACGCGATATTGTAACCTATTATAAGCAAACAATTCTGGGACCGCTTTGGTTTTTAATCCAACCGCTGATCACGTCTGTAATCCAGTTTATCGTTTTTTTTAAAATTGCCAAACTACAATCGGATGGGATACCGTATTTCCTGTTTGCTCTGGCCGGAAACACACTTTGGTTCTACTTTTCCGAATGCTTTAAAACCACTTCCGAAACCTTTAGAACCAATCAGAATATTTTTGGGAAAGTCTATTTTCCCAGAATCATTATGCCACTGGCTTTAACCGTGTCGAATCTGGTGAAATTCGGAATCCAGTTTCTCTTGTTCCTCACAGTAATGGGCTATTATATGTGGCAGGGTTCTCCAATTGAACCCAAATGGACTATTATTCTTACCCCGTTTTTACTGCTCGTGATGGCTTTAATTTCATTGGGGCTCGGAATGATCATATCTTCCATGACAACTAAATATCGGGATCTCACGTTTGTGGTTTCTTTTGGAGTTTCGTTATATATGTATGTTACGCCGGTTATTTATCCGGTGTCACAGGTAATTAAAGAATTGCCGGAAGGTTATTCCTGGCTTGTCTATATTAACCCGTTGACGAGTATTTTTGAGTTTTTTAAATATTCTTTTCTGGGCAAAGGAACCTTTACAATGTTAGGACTGTTGTATTCTGTTGGAAGTACGATTGTTATTTTTCTGTTAGGATTGGTTATTTTTAATCGTACGGAAAGAAGCTTTATCGATACCATATAAAATCGACAGTCCAGGTATAAAGCTCCGGTAATAACACTTATATTTGTAGCCGGTTTTGAAAACTGTAGAAAGCATGAATAAACCTCGCAATCCGTTGCGATTTTAAAACTAATAATCAGAACATTTACATGAATATAAAGAAAATATGCTGTATCGGTGCTGGATATGTTGGAGGTCCAACGATGGCCGTTATTGCACAGAAATCCCCGGACATAAAGGTAACAGTAGTCGATTTAAACGAAAAACGTATTGCTGCCTGGAATGATGAAAATGTTGAAAATATCCCGATTTACGAACCCGGACTAAGCGATATCGTGGCTTCCTGCCGTGGACGTAATCTTTTTTTCTCAACCGAAGTGGATAAAGCGATCGATGAAGCCGATATGATTTTTATCTCGGTGAATACGCCTACCAAAACGTATGGGGTTGGGAAAGGAATGGCGGCCGATTTAAAGTATATTGAGTTGTGTGCCAGACAAATTGCCCGTGTTGCTAAAAATGATAAGATTGTTGTTGAAAAATCAACACTACCGGTACGTACTGCCAGTGCTATTAAAGATATTCTGGACAATACCGGTAACGGAGTACAATTCCAGATTTTATCCAATCCGGAGTTCCTGGCAGAAGGAACTGCTGTAGCTGATTTATTAATGCCGGATCGCGTACTGATTGGTGGCGATACAACCGAAGAAGGGCAAAATGCCATTCAGAAACTGGTGGACATTTATGCCAACTGGGTTCCGAAAGAACGTATCCTTACAACCAATGTATGGTCTTCGGAATTGTCAAAATTAACGGCAAATGCTTTCCTGGCGCAACGCGTATCATCTATCAATGCCCTGTCGGAATTATGTGAAAAAACGGGTGCCGATGTAAATGAGGTGGCCAAAGCAATTGGTATGGATAGTCGTATCGGATCAAAATTCTTAAAATCGTCTGTTGGTTTTGGAGGATCCTGTTTCCAAAAAGATATTTTAAATCTGGTTTATATTGCTAAATCCTATGGATTAAATGAAGTAGCCGATTATTGGGAGCAAGTGATCATTATGAACGACCACCAGAAGCGCCGTTTTGGTAAAAATATTATCCAGACGTTATACAACACGGTTTCCGGAAAGAAAATCGCTTTTATGGGATGGGCATTTAAAAAAGATACCAATGATACCCGCGAATCAGCGGCTATTTATGTAGCTGATGACTTGTTGAGCGAACGTGCGGAAATTGCAGTATATGATCCGAAAGTACAGGAAGACCAGATTTTTTATGATCTGGATTATCTGGAAACCCGTTCTTCAGAAGAAAACAGAAATGGATTAACGGTGACCAACGATCCGTATGAAGCCACAGATAAAGCACATGCCATTGCAGTATTAACCGAATGGGACGAATTTAAAACCTACGACTGGCAACGAATTTATGACAATATGCTAAAACCGGCTTTTGTTTTCGATGGTAGAAATCTGTTGGATAAAGAAGCCCTTCAAAAAATAGGATTTGTATACCAGGGTATCGGTTCATAAGCATCAAAAATAGACTATCAAAAATGCCTTTCTTATGTAAATGAGAAAGGCATTTTTCTTTAAAAAATAATGAATTTTGTGACTTTTTAAAATTTCTGTAAAAAAATATTTTTGTTACAAAATAACGAGTACTTTTGTTGCTCATAATTATAGGCATGTTAGAATCTTTAATAACATCTAAAACCCGACTACGGCTATTGGTTAAGTTTTTTATCAACGCAGCCAATCATGGTCATTTGAGAGGTTTAGCCGAAGAATTCAGCGAATCGACCAATGCGATACGTAAAGAATTAAACAATCTTTCGGAAGCCGGTTATCTTGAAAAAGAAGCCATACGCAATACGATTTCCTATCGGGCCAATACCAATCATCCTCTTTTTTCGTTGTTGCAAAGTGTGGTTCGACGAACAATAGGTCTGGATACGATAGTAGCAACCATATTGGAACGAATGGGTGAAGTAAAAAAAGTATACCTCATTGGCGATTATGCCGAAGGGAGGGATACCGGTACCATAGAAGTCGTATTGGTAGGAAAAGAGCTCAATGCGGAATATGTGGAACAGCTGGCTTACAAAATTGAAGAAGAAATCAAGCGAAAAGTAAAGTTTATCCTAACGGATGATTTTGATAAAAAAGGACTGTTGCTTTTTGGAGGTAGCAATTAATTCGCGAATCAAAGACCAACCGTTTGGGAATTCTTTAGTAATAAAAAATATTTATCCTAATAAAAAATATAGAAAATGAGTAAACTTTTGATTACCGGTGGTGCTGGATTTATCGGATCGAATCTTATAGAATACTTTCTGAATAAAAAACACAGCATCGTTTGCCTGGATAATTTTTCAACGGGTTATCGTCACAATATCGAACCGTTTCTGAATAATCCGGACTTTACCTTAATCGAAGGCGATATCCGCGATTTGGAAACCTGTAGAAAAGCAGTCGAAGGAGCCGATTATGTTTTACATCAGGCCGCATTAGGATCGGTGCCGCGGTCTATTAACGATCCGATTACCAGTAACGAGGTAAATGTATCCGGCTTTCTGAATATGCTGGTTGCTGCCAGAGATGCCGGTGTAAAACGATTTGTATATGCGGCGAGTTCGTCAACCTATGGCGATTCGGAAGCATTGCCAAAAGTCGAAGATAAAATAGGAAAACCGTTATCGCCTTATGCCATTACAAAATATGTAAATGAATTATACGCTGATGTTTTTAGTAAAACCTACGCAATGGAAACCATCGGATTGCGTTATTTTAACGTTTTCGGACGACGACAAAATCCAAATGGTGCCTATGCGGCCGTAATCCCGAAATTCGTCATGCAGTTTATGGAACATGAAAGCCCGGTAATTAATGGCGATGGGCAATATTCCAGAGATTTTACCTATATCGATAATGTGATCCAGATGAATGAGCTGGCAATGACCACAAAATCACCGGAAGCGATTAATACGGTATACAATACGGCTTATGGTGACAGAACGACTTTAAAGCAGTTGGTTGAGTATCTGAAAGAGTTTTTATCGGAGTACGATCCGGAAATAGCCAATGTAGCGATTATACACGGGCCAAATCGTGCCGGCGACATTCCGCATTCGCTGGCCAGTATCGACAAAGCACGAACATTGCTCGGATATGATCCGCAATTTTCAATTAAAGAAGGATTAAAAGAAGCCGTTTCCTGGTACTGGGAAAACTTAAAATAACGTAAAAAGCATTCCATGACTACTAAAATTGCCGTTATAGGTTTAGGATATGTAGGCTTGCCATTGGCAAGATTGTTCGCTACAAAATATGCTGTTATTGGTTTTGATATCAACCAACAGCGAATCGATGAATTAAATTCCGGAAAAGACGTAACGCTCGAAGTAGACGAGGCGACTTTAAAATCGGTGTTGGTCGATCGGGAAAATATATCCGGAAAGGGATTGTATTGTTCCGCTGATCTGAAAGACATCCAGGAGTGTAATTATTATGTTGTTACGGTGCCAACACCGGTAGACAAACACAATCGTCCGGATTTGACGCCGCTTTATAAAGCCAGTGAAACGGTTGGTAAAGTGCTGAAAAAAGACGATATTGTGATTTATGAATCCACTGTATATCCGGGCGTAACCGAAGAGGAATGCGTACCGGTACTGGAAAAAATATCGGGTTTAAGGTTTAACGAAGATTTTTTTGCGGGCTATTCTCCCGAGCGAATCAACCCGGGCGACAAGCAGCATACTGTCGAAAAGATCTTAAAGATTACTTCCGGTTCCACTCCCGAAATCGGTCAGAAAGTAGACGAATTATATAAAAGTGTTATTGTAGCCGGAACGCATCTGGCGCCCACGATAAAAGTAGCGGAAGCCGCTAAAGTGATCGAAAATTCACAGCGCGACATCAATATTGCCTTTGTCAATGAGTTGGCTAAGATTTTTAATATTCTGGAAATTGATACCCAGGCGGTTTTGGAAGCTGCCGGAACCAAATGGAACTTTTTGCCGTTCCGACCGGGATTGGTTGGCGGTCACTGTATTGGTGTCGATCCGTATTATCTGGCTCAGAAAGCACAGGAAAAAGGATACCATCCGGAAATCATTTTGGCCGGTCGTCGTTTAAACGACAGTATGGGCGAGTATGTGGCTTCGCAGGTGGTAAAACTGATGATTAAAAAAGGAATTTCGGTTAACGGTGCCCAGTTGTTGATGATGGGAATTACGTTTAAAGAAAACTGTCCGGATGTTCGCAATACCAAAATCGTAGATGTTATTCAGTCACTGGAAGAATATGGGATCACCGTAACGGTTTATGATTGTTGGGCGGATGCCGATGAGGTAAAACACGAATACGGAATTGAAATGGAAAACGAATTGCCAAATCAAAAGTTTGATGCGGTGGTATTAGGCGTTAGCCATAAGGAATTTTTGACTTTGGATTATAAAACGTTACAGGCCGAAAACAGTATCCTTTATGATGTAAAAGGAATACTGACAGAAAAGGTTGATGGGAAGTTATAATAAGCCTATATGAATCCATTAAAAAAGACCCTTATATTGGGGACAATGTGGTCAGTTGGAGGTCAACTGGCATCTCTATTAGTGGTATTGATTACCAATATTTGGATGGCGCGTTTGCTTTCGCCTAAAGAATTTGGGCAAGTTGGAATTATTATGTTTTTTATTGTTCTGGCGGATGTGTTTACAGAGGGAGGTTTAGGAGGAGCGTTAATCCGGAAAATAAATCCCAGTAAGCAAGATTTTGCTACGGTCTTTGTTTTTAATCTGACAGTAAGTGTATTTTGTTGTCTGAGTTTGATAATGGCTTCGGGGTTTATTGCTGATTTTTATAACGATGCATCGCTAAAAATGTTAATAATAGTAGCTAGTTTAGTACTAATTATTAATGCATTTCAGCTAATACAGAATATTAAACTCATGTGTGATCTGAAATTCAAACAGAAGTCGGTTTATCGATTGGTAGCGGTAATTATATCCTCAATAGTAGGAATCATAATGGCCTATCAAGGTGCGGGTGTCTGGTCACTTATTGTAATGCAATTGTTGACTTCAATTGTTTCAACATTGCTTTTATGGGGATTTGAAGGAACGTTTTTCAGTTTGCGATTCTCCAGGCAATCTTTTAAAGAATTGTATGTATTTGGAGTAAATACAACGCTAGCTTCTTTGTTGAATACAGCATTTGATAATATTTACCAGTTAATTCTGGGGAAATATTTTTCGATCGCACAGGTGGGATTATTTTATCAGGCTAAAAAAATACAGGATGTTCCCGGCGGAATCATCAATATGTTAACGCAGGGAGTTGTTTTTTCTTCCTTGGCCAAATTGCAGGAACAAAAAGAAGAATTCTTGAGAATATATGGTAAAATTGTTGTTGTTTTTGCTGCGGTATTGGCACTTATGACAGTATTAATGTATTTATATGCTGAAAATATTATTGCATTATTGCTAGGAGATAAATGGTTGGGAGCAATCTTTTATATGAAGCTATTGGTGATAGCCTCCTTTTTTTATTTTTTAGAATTAGTTAACAGAATTATTTTTAAGATATTCAACCAAACCAAACAGATTTTATTTCTTGAGATTGGTAAAAAGAGTGTTCAATTGGTTAGTATTGTAGTTGGTGTTTATTTTTTAAATTTAAACTATTTAATTGTAGGTTTTGTGATTACCAATATTATCAGCTATTGGATTAATTATCATTATTCCCGAAAAGTTTTGGAAGATCAGATGCAGGTTGTGACAAACCGGAAGCTAAAAATAGTAGTGTTTTCTTTAGCCCTAACATTTATAGCTGGTTATATAGCGGCAACATTTGGGATTGATGGACATTGGAAATTTTTACTATTGCCATTCCTACTAATAATCTATTTGTTAGGGTTAAAGGCATTTGGAATATTAGATATAGTAAATGAAATAAAGAATTTAATAAAAAGCAGAGCATAATGATTGATAGATTGGTAGCTATATGGAGAAGACATCGGTGGCCTGCCGAGAAATATGCTCGCTTTTTGGGAGTAAAAATTGGAAAGAATTGTAGTATTGCCACGAAGTATTTTGGCTCGGAACCCTATCTGATAGAGATTGGAGATCACGTTCAGATTACTAACGATGTAAGATTCTTTAATCATGGAGGAGGTTGGGTTTTCCGAGAGAAGTACCCACTAATGGACACGTTTGGAAAAATTAAAATTGGTAATAATGTGTATATAGGGAATTGCGTATTGATTATGCCTGGCGTGACTATAGGAAGTAATGTGATAGTTGGAGCCGGTACTGTTGTCACGAAAAGTATTCCCGATAATAGCATTTATGCCGGTAATCCAGCCAGAGAAATAGGTAAAATTAGCGAATTAGAAACTAAAATTTTGCCGTTCGATATGCAAACAAAAAAGATGTCACCACAAGAAAAAAAACTTTTTTTGTTGTCACAACCAGATGAGAAATTCATCAAGAAATAAAAACAGTATATGCTTGCATTTAATTACATCGTATTAATAGTATCATTAATCATCAGTTTGTTGCTGATGCCCGATAAGATTGAGGTTTTCGATAGTAGTTCGAATTTTACGCTCTCAATTATCAGCTTGGTAAATGTCATTGTTTTTTGGCGAACAACACAACGTTTTTTTACGTCTTGGGTGCGATACGATACTTTGTTCCTGTTGGGATTCCTTATTGTGCATTTTCAGATACCGTTATTGGCCAGCTTTGGTATCGAACCGGATGATCCGACGTTTATATGGATCAATAAAAATGTGGTTAACTATGCCACTTGGTTTAGTACAATTGCCGTATTGCTTTGGATGTTAGGCTTTTTATGGTATTCAGGAAAAAAAAGAGTTGTGAAGCAACAACCGAAATATCGGATTGACACACGTAAAGTAGATATATTGTTGATCCTCTCTTTTTGTCTGTTTGTTGTATTGGTGGGGAAAGATTTTTTGGGAGGTGGTTATATCGGATGGGACAGTTGGGGCTCCGGTTCGGGATATGCTTTTATATTGCTAAATATTTCAATTTATCTGAAAATCATTTATTTTTTTATTAGTTATAGAAATGTAAAAATTACGAAGTACAATCTTGGAAACATATTATTTAAAAATAAAATCTTTGTGATGATTCTGGGGGTATATCTGTTGCTATTTTTGTTTGCCGGCGACAGAGGTCCAATAATGGGGGTGGCCGTACTTATATTGGCAGCCTATTCCATTTATCAGAAAAAAATTCCTTTCCATGTCTTTTTTGTTATGACACTCGTGGGGGCAACCATATTCACGATTCTAAGTTACGGAAGAAGTAACGATGTCGCTTCCCGAAAAGGAAATATATTACAATCGGGTTACGAAACTCTAGCTAGTAGTGAGCAGACATTTAATCCTACAGGAGAGTTAGCAACAAGTGTTAGGATTTTATACCGGGCACTAGATGCGGTACCGAATTATCATCCATATTTGTTTGGTACGACTATGATTTCGGATGCGATTGGTGTGATTCCTTTTGGAAGTAGTATATATATGGGAGCAACGGGGTTACCAATAATGTACAGTACATCATCCTATTTTTTTACCGTCTTGGGGCAGGGGAATTTCTTTACTTATGGAGAAGGATCGGAAATTATAGCCGATTTGTATATTAATCTAGGCTTTTGGGGCTCAATTGTACTAATGTTGTTTTTCGGGTATTTTATAGGGTTTGTTACTTTTAATGCCAATTTTGGTGAAAAGCATACGATAACTCTGGTTTATCTG
Source organism: Flavobacterium sp. WV_118_3 (assembly GCF_039778605.1). Taxonomy (NCBI): domain Bacteria; kingdom Pseudomonadati; phylum Bacteroidota; class Flavobacteriia; order Flavobacteriales; family Flavobacteriaceae; genus Flavobacterium; species Flavobacterium sp. WV_118_3. Next base: position 283,162 of record NZ_CP156060.1, read on the forward strand.
TTGCTGATAACCGGTGCAATTTATATCAATAGATCCAATTTTCTCGATCCGCTTAAAATGATTGTATATGCCTTGGTTATTGATCGGTTCTTGTTGAAAAAAATTGAAATTAAAAAGAATTAATTATAGCATTGCCATGAAAAAAGTATTTCTGATAATCCCTACATTACGACAGGGAGGTGCAGAACGAGTAATGTCAGAACTAGCGAACGACTGGGTGTATAAGAATTGTGAAGTAAACCTGATATTACTAAACAGTGATCGTGATATTTTTTATAAAATTGATGAGCGCGTTAATATAATTCCTCTTGAATTTGTCTATACCAATCGTATGGATTATGTTTTGAATCAGGTAAAGATTTTCTTTAAATTAAGAAAATTGATTATCGAAAAAAAACCGGACTTTTTGCTAAGTTTTATGACCAAGTATAACATTTTGTCCATTTTTGCATCCGGGTTTACAAAAACGCGGACATATGTGTCGGACAGAAGTTCGGCGAATACTAAATTACCGTTTCTGCAAAATATTCTCAGAATGATAAGCTATTCTTTTGCCGACGGAATTATTGCACAAACACATACGGCAAGTAGGATTATAAAAAAACAGGTGTTCAATAAAAATATCACCGTTATCGAAAATCCGATCAAAAAGATACATCAGCATCCTGAAATTGTTCGAGAGAAAATTATTTTAAATGTGGGGAGATTGGTTTGGGAAAAAGGGCAGACCTATTTATTGGAAGCATTTGTACAAACGACCTGTAACGACGATTGGAAATTAGTATTGTTGGGCGAAGGACCGGAACGTCAAAAATTGGAAATGCTTATAGAAACCTTAAACCTGACCGGAAAGGTAGTGTTGAACGGACAAACTAAGGATGTGGATTATTGGTTGAATAAAGCATCCGTTTTTGCTTTTTCGTCTGTTTCGGAAGGCTTTCCAAATGCATTGATTGAAGCTATGGGAGCAGGCTTGGCTTGTGTGTCGTTCGACTGTGATTCCGGACCTGCAGATATTATCAATAATGAGGAAAATGGTTTTCTGGTTCCGCTTAAAGATACCCGATGCTTTGCCGAAAAGCTGACTCTCTTGATGAACGATGAAGGATTGAGAATGAAAATGGGGAGCGAAGCAAAAAAGATCAACGAAAGATTATCGTTGGAAAATATTTCAAATATGTTTTTTACATTTTGTAACCATTAAGAATGAGCTATATAATTACCATAGATGCTACAAATATCATTACCGGTGGTGGGCTGACACATCTTGCGGAGTTGCTCAATAACGTATCGGATGAGATTATTCGTGTGTCTAAAATAAAAGAAATTCATATTATCGCAGTTAATCCGGTTTTGGATAAAATCCAGGATCGCGATTATTTACACAAAATTCCTATGGGAAATCTTGAAGGTTCCCTGTTAAAACGACTGATTTGGAAATTTAAAAATCTGGATCGGATTATTGCCGGAACAAATTGTAATATCGTTTTTAATCCGGGAGGTTCTTTTTTTAGCAAGAAATATAAATATATCACGGTTTCGCAAAATATGTTGGTCTTTGAAAAAGAGGAGGCAAAGCGATTCCCTTTTACATTACAACTGCGATTCCGTATTCTGAATGTGCTGCAAACCCAATCAATTAACAATGCAGCCGGCGTGATTTTTATTTCGGAATATGCTAAAAAATATATCGGAAGTTTACCCGGAATTAAGAGGCCAAATAATCAAGTGGTTATCCCGCACGGTGTTTCGGATAGATTTCGACAATTACCGCGGGTAGTGGTCGACATTGCCAGCTATTCCAATGAAAAACCATTCCGAATAGTTTATGTATCCGTATTAGATGTCTATAAACATCACGACAAAGTCGCACAGGCTGTAGCCAACCTTTACCATCAAGGATACCCGGTAACACTCACGGTAGTTGGAGGGGAAGCTGGAGGTTATCCTAAGTTTAAAGCGGTACTGAACGAAAATAAAGAATGTATCGAATATTTGCGAAAAATTCCATTCGAAGAAATGGAACGTGTATATCATACTACGGATATGTTTGTTTTTGCATCTACTTGCGAAAATATGCCGAATATTGTAATCGAAGCGATGAGTGCCGGTTTACCGATAGCAAGTTCTGAAAAAATGCCAATGCCCGAATTTCTACAAGAGGCGGGAGTATATTTTAATGCACTCGATGTGGGAACTATAGAAAAAGCACTGATAAAACTCATGGAAGACAAAATATTGCGCCAAACCGTTATGGAAAAAGCCTATGAATTATCACAACAATATTCCTGGACGGTATGCGCTCAAAATACATTTAAATTTATAACTGCAACGATAGAAAATGGAGATAAAAAATAAAACACTTTTGATAACCGGCGGAACCGGATCTTTTGGAAATGCCGTTCTGAATCGCTTTTTGCATACCGATCACTTTAAAGAGATCCGCATTTTTTCGCGCGACGAGAAAAAGCAGGACGATATGCGAAATCAGTTAAAAAATGATAAACTCCGCTTTTATATCGGCGATGTACGGGATTATAACAGTGTGGAGCGTGCCATGCGCGGTGTGGATTATGTATTTCATGCGGCAGCACTAAAACAAGTGCCATCCTGCGAGTTTTTCCCAATTGAGGCGACCAAAACCAATGTGTTTGGAACCCAAAACGTGATCGATGCAGCTGCCAATAATAAAGTAAGTAAAGTAATCTGTTTGAGTACCGATAAAGCGGCGTATCCAATTAATGCGATGGGAATTTCCAAAGCGCTGATGGAAAAAGTAGCCATCGCTGCGTCAAGAGATTTAAAAGATACCACAGTTTGCCTTACCCGATATGGGAATGTGATGGCATCTCGCGGTTCGGTAATTCCATTGTTCCTAAAGCAAATTAAAGACGGTCAGCCGATCACGATTACCGATCCGAATATGACACGTTTTCTGATGTCGTTGGAAGAAGCGGTAGAATTGGTGCTGTTTGCTTTCGAAAACGGAAACCCGGGCGATTTGTTTGTCAACAAAGCACCGGCCGGAACCATTGGCGATCTGGCGCAGGCTTTAAAAGAAATGTGCAAGGCCGATAACGAGATTAAAATCATCGGAACCCGTCACGGCGAAAAATTATACGAAACCCTGTGTACGCGCGAAGAAATGGTGAAAGCAGAGGATATGGGTGATTTCTACAGAATTCCGGCCGATAACCGCGATCTGAATTATGCCAAATATTTCTCCGAAGGCGAACAGGATGTATCGCAAATTGAAGATTACCATTCCCACAATACCGAACAACAGGATGTGGAAGGAATGAAACAATTATTGTCAAAATTACCACTGATCCGGAAAGAAGTTTTCGGGGAAGAAATCGTATAAAAAACATGAAGCCAACAATTATCAAAGGCGGTTTTTTTTCGGATGAAAGAGGCGGACTTTCGTTTAATAACGAATTTGATGCAACTGTTATTAAGCGGATCTATGTAATCGAAAACGCCAAAACGGAAGACCTTCGTGGCTGGCGCGGACATCAGATCGAACGACGATGGTTTGCTGCGGTTTCCGGAAAATTCGAAATTCAACTGATTGAAGTGGACGACTGGACAAAACCGTCTCCCAATCTGGTTCCGGTATCGTACGAACTCGAAGCCGGTGCCTTGGATCTTTTGCAGGTACCGCCGGGTTATATCACCGGGATTTGCGCTAAGGAACCCCATTCCAGATTATTGGTTTTGGCCGATTATCGCTTCGGAGAGATAGAAGACGAATACCGATTTGAAGACGATTATTTTACATCATAAACGACAAAAAACAACTAAAATGCTTAAAGTCGGAATTACAGGACAAAAAGGATTTGTGGGAACACATCTTTATAATACACTAGGACTATTCTCTACGGAATTTGAGCGTATCGAATTCCAAAAACATTTTTTTGATACCGAAGCAACACTAGATGCTTTTGTAGCGCAATGCGATGTGATTGTACATCTGGCGGCGATGAATCGACACGAAGATCCGGAGGTGATCTATACGACCAATGTCAATCTGGTACAAAAACTCGTAGCTTCGTTAAAGCGCACCCATAGTAAGGCACACGTATTACTATCGTCATCGTCTCAGGAGGAACGCGATAATTTATACGGAAAATCCAAAAAAGAAGGCCGCGAACTATTAAGTCAGTGGGCGCAGGAATCCGGCGCAACGTTTACCGGTATGGTCATTCCTAATGTATTCGGTCCGTTTGGGCAACCGTTTTACAATTCGGTTGTGGCTACCTTTTCACACCAGATTGCCAATGGTGAAACACCGCAGATTCAGGTCGATGGTGATTTAAAACTGATTTATGTAGGCGAGCTGGTTCAGGAGATCGTACAAAAAATCCGGGAGGCCAAAAATGAACCGCTTTATACTGTAGCGCATACGGCCGAAGCCAAAGTTTCGGAAATATTGGGGCTATTGCAAAACTATAAAACGCAATACCAGGACAACGGCGAAATTCCGGAAATACAGAATACGTTTGAGTTAAATCTGTTCAATACCTACCGTTGTTATATGGATATCAAAAATCATTTCCCGGTATTGTTCACGCAGCATACCGATCCGCGCGGTTCTTTTGTGGAAGTGATTCGACTGGGTATTGGCGGTCAGGTGTCATTTTCGACTACCGTGCCCGGAATTACGAGAGGGAATCATTATCATACCCGTAAAATAGAGCGATTTGCCGTGATCAAAGGAAAAGCACTGATTCAGCTTCGTAAAATCGGAACGGATGAGGTGTTGGATTTTTACCTCGATGGTGATCAGCCGGCTTATGTGGATATGCCAATTTGGTATACGCACAATATAAAAAATATAGGAGAAGACGTATTGTATACCAACTTCTGGATTAACGAACCGTATAATCCGGAAGATGCCGATACGTATTTCGAAAACGTATAAATTTGATTTGGAAAAATAACACAAGATGACAAAGTTAAAAGTAATGACGGTCGTGGGAACGCGCCCGGAAATCATACGATTATCCCGAGTAATGGCCGCATTGGACCATTCGGAGGCAATCGACCATATTATTGTTCATACCGGTCAGAATTATGATTATGAACTGAATCAGATTTTTTTCGATGATTTGGGTATTCGTAAACCGGACCACTTTTTAAATGCGGCCGGAGCTACGGCTACCGAAACCGTTGGTCAGATTCTGATCAAAATCGATCCGCTACTGGAAAGTGAAAAACCGGATGCTTTTTTAGTGCTGGGCGATACGAATAGTTGTCTTTGTGCCATTCCGGCGAAAAAAAGACATATTCCGATTTTCCATATGGAAGCCGGAAACCGTTGTTTTGATCAAAGAGTTCCGGAAGAAACCAATCGTAAAATCGTAGATCACGTGTCGGATATCAATCTGACGTATAGCGATATTGCACGCGAATATTTGTTGCGCGAAGGGTTGCCTGCCGATCGGATTATCAAAACCGGATCGCCTATGTATGAAGTGTTGACGCATTATTTGCCGTCGATCGAGCAATCGGATGTGTTGGAACGTTTGGAATTGGAAGAACGTAAATTCTTTGTGGTGTCGGCTCACCGGGAAGAAAATATCAACAGCGAGAAAAACTTTAGCGGTTTGATGGAATCTCTAAACCGTATCGCCGAAAAATACCAATATCCGATTATTGTAAGTACGCATCCCCGTACGCGAAACATGATCGAAAAGAAAAATATCACCATGCGTCCGGAAGTGCAATTCCTGAAACCGTTGGGCTTTAACGATTATAACGCGCTTCAGATGAAGTCGTTTGCCGTTTTATCCGATAGTGGGACGATCTCGGAAGAATCATCCATTCTGAATTTCAGAGCGTTGAATATCCGGGAGGCACACGAACGTCCGGAAGCAATGGAAGAAGCATCGGTAATGATGGTGGGACTGGATCCGGAGCGAATCATGCAGGGATTAACGCAGTTGCAATATCAGAAAATCGGAAAAGAACGCAACTTCCGTCCGGTAGCCGATTATTCGATGCCGAATGTATCGGAAAAAATGGTGCGTATCATCCTGAGTTATACCACGTATATCAAACGGGTGGTTTGGGGAGAATAGTAATAAAAAGGATCTGAAACCGGATCTATAGAATACCAAATAATAGATGAAAATACTTTTTCTGACATTAGCGAAAATAAAAACTCTTGACGAAAGAGGTATTTACACAGACTTGCTCCGGAAGTTCAGAGACGAAGGGCATCGTGTGTTTGTTGTTAGTCCGACAGAACGTCGCGATAAAAAGAAAACACATTGTAGTACCGAATCGGGAGCGACGATTTTAAATGTGCGGACGTTTAATCTGCAAAAAACAAACCTGATCGAAAAAGGAGTGGGTACGCTGGCTATTGAATATCAGTATCTGAATGCGATCAAAAAATATTTTGCCCACGAGAAGTTCGATCTGGTTTTATATTCTACCCCACCGATAACGTTTTCGAAGGTGATTCACTTTGTAAAGAAAAGAGACAATGCCTATTCATATCTGTTGTTAAAGGATATTTTTCCGCAAAATGCCGTGGATATGAAAATGTTGCAAAAAGACGGATTCTTGCATCGTTTTTTTCTGAAGAAAGAAGCCCGATTATACCAGTTGTCGGATGCTATCGGATGTATGTCCGAAGCGAATAAAGCCTATGTAATCGAACATAACCCTAAAATAGCCGCATCGAAAGTGGAAGTAAATCCAAATTCGATCGAGCCTTTGGAGGTGTCAATTGATGTTCGGGAAAAAGAATCCATACGAGCAAAATACGGATTGCCATCCGATAAAAAAATATTTGTTTATGGTGGTAATCTGGGAATACCGCAGGGAATCGATTTCCTGTTGGATACGATAGAAGCCGTGCAAACGAAAGGCGTTTATTTTTTAGTGGTGGGTTCGGGTACCGAATACGAGCGAATCGCGCAATGGTTTGCCGAAAAGCAACCCGCCAATGCCAAATTGCTTAACGGATTGCCTAAAAATGATTACGATGTTTTATTACGCGCCTGCGATGTTGGTTTGATCTTTTTACATAAAGATTTTACGATCCCGAATTTCCCGTCCCGATTGTTGTCTTATCTGGAAATGAAGTTGCCCATCATTGCGGCAACCGATCTGAATACCGATATCGGCACGGTGATCGAAAATGCTGGATGCGGTTATTGGGTACAATCCGGAGATCTCGACGAAATGAAAGAAGCGGTCGAAAAACTGCATTCGTGTACGCCCGACCGTTATACAAAGATGTGTGAAAATGGATGGGATTTATTGCAAAAGGAATATCAGGTAGCCCATTCCTATCAATTGATTAATGATAAAGTAACGTATGTATAGAACTGTATTGAAACCTCTTTTTGATTTTATATTGGCTTTTTCAGGATTGTTACTGCTGAGTCCGATATTTATAATTGCGATGATCGCACTGTTTATCGCAAATGATGGAAAGCCTTTTTTCTTTCAGGTGAGACCTGGCAAAAACGAGCGCCTTTTTAAAATCATCAAGTTTAAAACCATGAACGATAAACGCGATGAAAACGGAAACTTATTACCGGATTCGGAACGCTTGACTAAAGTGGGTAGTTTTGTTCGAAAAACATCGCTGGATGAAATTCCGCAGTTGCTAAATGTCATTAAAGGTGATATGAGCTTAATCGGACCGCGGCCGTTATTGCCGAAATATTTGCCGTTTTATACCGAAAAAGAAAGACGCAGACATACTGTCCGACCGGGTATTACTGGTTTGGCGCAGGTTAATGGTCGAAATACCGTTGCCTGGGATGAACGACTGGCTTTCGATGTTGCCTATGTGGAAAACATAACTTTTTTAAACGATGTTTCCATCATCATGCAATCGGTAAAAGCTGTTTTATTATCCAAAGGTGTAACGGTTGATCCTACTTCAATAATGAAAAACTTAGATGATGAAAGAAAAGGTTCAGGTATGTAAATATGAAAATAGCGATTCCGATTATGATGAAATTATAAGATTACACAAACTAATCTTTAAGAATACGGCATTGGATAATAAATTGATTTATTTTGATGCTCATTTTGAAGTGTTTTTTAAAAATGTCATTCTCGATAGCAAACACAATGCGCTGACAGTTTTAAAGATCGATGATAAAATAGCGGGATTTATACATTTTAAAATAATAGAAGATACGCTGTTTCTGAATAATATTTGCATCGATAGCGGGAAGCAGGGAAGTGGATTGGGAAAATATTTTTTAAAAGAAAGTCTCAATTATTATAAAGATTCGGAAATGAAAAATTTTATACTTGATGTGTTTTCTAAAAATGTAAAAGCATTACAATGGTATGAAAAATTAGGGCTGAAAATTATCTCAGAAACAAAATGGACTCAGATTCTACATTCACAGGAAACACAATTTACTTCCGACACGTATTTAAAAAACGATGAAAACGGATTTAAAAGTGTTTATGCGGATGCGATCAAAATCGCAACAGTTGTGAATGATAAAAATTTAGTGATCCATAAGATGGATTATGCCAAACAAATAGCACTTGCTGATTTTGATACTGTAATTACCAATCAAAATGCCGATGGTTTTCAAACAGTATTGCTGGATAATTCCTATAGAATGAAAGAACTTTTAAAAAACGTGATAAAAAATTTAACCGATGTATAATTTCTCAATCATTGAAGCAAATGACAACAGCTGGTCGGAGGTTATTGCCAAAAGTAAACAGTATGATTTTTATCATACACAATCCTATCATCGGTTAGAAAAGGAAAATCGTCGGGTTTTATGTGTTGTTTATTTTGACGACAATTTTGTTGCGCTTCCGTTAATTGTACGAAAAATACCAAATACGGATCTTTTTGATTGTACATCGGTATACGGTTACTGCGGACCGGTGAGTACTATGGATTTTGAGACTATTCCGGATGCTGTGATCAACTATTTTCAGGAACAATTACTTCATTTTTTTAAAGCAAATAATATCATTAGTGCTTTTTCAAGATTGCACCCTTTGATCTCCGGAGAAAAAATGTTTGCTAATTTTGGTATCATTAAAGATATTAATAAAACTGTTGCGATCGAACTCAATATAACGCCGGAAGAACAGCGAAAACAATATCGGAAATCCACAAAATCGGAGTTAAATCAATTAAAAAGAAAAGGTTTTGAAGTGGTAAAAGCGACGACTAAAAGCGAAATAGACGCCTTTATTGCTATTTATCACGAAACGATGAAAAGAGTAAATGCTTCGGATAGTTATTTTTTTGATCACGATTATTTTTATGCGTTTTTGGATAATAAATGTTTTCAAAACTGGTTGTTGCTGGCAAAAAAAGATAATGAAATTGCCGCTGGAGCGATATTTACCATTACCAATAAAATTATGCAATATCATTTGGCAGGAACCGATGAAGCTTTTATTAAAGAAACACCAATGAAGTTGATTCTTGACGAAGCACGATTGTTGGGCAATGATTTAAAAATGGAGTTTTTACATCTTGGTGGTGGCGTTGGAGGTAGTGATCAGGATTCACTTTTTAAATTCAAATCGGGTTTTTCAGATTATAGATGTATGTATAAGGTTTGGCAATTTATTGTTGATCCGGAAAAATATGATGAATTAGTAGGAAATCGAAAAGTAGTGCGAAGTAACTTTTTTCCACTTTATAGGAGTTAGTAATTTTAGACCGTATGTTAAAAAGAGTATTTGATTTCAGCTTTGCATTAGTCCTTTTCGGTACGCTCTTTTGGGCGTTAATTGTAATATGGATTCTTTCAGCAATAGCTACAAAATCAAACGGTCTTTTTCTCCAAAAAAGAATTGGACAATACGGAAAGCCGTTTACGATAATAAAATTCAAAACCATGCGTTTAGTATCTGCCGGCGATGGTGAAAATAGTACTGTAATCCCCCCGACAGCTGCTTTTTTTCGCAAATACAAATTGGACGAATTGCCACAGTTGTTCAATATATTGGTCGGACAAATGAGTTTTGTTGGACCAAGACCAGATATTCCCGGTTATTATGATAAATTGGAAGGAGACGACCGTAAGATACTGGAACTTAAACCAGGGCTAACCTGTGAGGCCAGTATCAAATACTCGGACGAGGAATATGTTTTAAGTACGATGGAAAATCCCGCAAAATATAACGATGAGGTTATCTTTCCCGATAAAGTTAAAATGAACCTGCATTATTATTATAATCGCAGTTTTGTAGGAGATCTTAAAATTATATTTAACACAGCGTTTCGTTTTTGTTGAAAATAAAACATTTTTTAAGTAGTTTTTTATATATTATTTAGATTAACCGGCTTGATATAAACAGATATTTTGTTAACAATGAAAAAAGAATAATTATTTTTGCAAAAAGGATTGTTCTTTTTTTTAATAAATATGGAAAAAAATGAGTTCTGCTAAGATTTGGCTTTCTTCACCCCATATGGGAGGAACCGAGCAAAAATATATTAACGAAGCTTTCGAAAGTAATTGGATCGCTCCATTAGGACCGAATGTTACCGGTTTTGAAAATGCATTGCAATCCTACCTGGGAGGTGCAGTCGAAGTAGCGGCTTTAAGCTCGGGTACAGCAGCACTGCATTTATCCTTAATTATGTTGGGTGTACAAGCGGGCGATGAGGTGATCTGTCAATCCATGACATTCTCGGCGTCTGCCAATCCAATTGCCTATCAAGGGGCAACCCCTGTTTTTATCGACAGTGAATCCGATACCTGGAATATGTGTCCTGTAGCGCTGGAAAATGCCATCAAAGATCGTATCGCCTTAGGAAAAAAACCAAAAGCGATTATCGCGGTACACTTGTACGGGATGCCTTATAAAGTAGACGAAATTAACCGAATTGCAGCAGCCTATGCTATTCCGGTAATCGAAGACAGTGCCGAAGCATTGGGAAGTACCTATAAAGGGCAATCCTGCGGTACTTTTGGCCAATTCGGAATTTTGTCATTTAACGGAAATAAAATCATCACAACATCGGGTGGTGGTGCTTTGGTTGTTAAAGATTCGGAACTGAAAAAGAAAATAATATTTTTATCGACTCAGGCAAGAGACGAAGCACCCCATTACCAGCATAGTGTTATCGGTTATAATTACCGGATGAGTAACATCTGTGCCGGAATCGGAAGAGGTCAAATGGAAGTGTTGGACGATCATGTGGCCTTGCGTCGAAAAGTAAACCAATATTATAATAACTATTTTAAAAATATAGAAGGAATAACCGTATTACAAGAGCCAACAACCGATTATTTTTCGAATCACTGGTTAACAGCGATTTATATCGATCCGGTTGTGTATGGTGTAACGGCGGCCGAGGAATTGCGACTAATGCTGGATGCCAATAATATTGAAAGCAGACCACTTTGGAAACCAATGCACTTGCAACCGGTATTCGAAAAGGCACCTTATTACGGGGGAACTACCGCAGAAAAACTGTTTAAAAACGGATTATGCCTGCCTTCCGGTTCGAACATGACCGATGCTGAAATGGAACGAATTGGAATAGTTCTTGATATGTTTTTTAAATTAAAACTTTCGGAAACGTTTTAATTCACCTTAAATTATAGTAATAATTCATGAACAATAATACTGTTGAACTTGAAAAATAGTGTACTTCAAGGCCTGTATTCTAATTTACAGCAGGCTTCATCAACTTTTAGAGAAGATTTTTCTTTACAAAGTTTGCGCTATTTGCCCCGATGGATTGTGTTATTTATAGACATTTCCGTCGTGATGATCGCTTCTGTGATCAGTTATTTCTTGCTCGATGGTTTGGGAATTCAGTTCCGACTGGCATTAGATAAAGACAAATTTATCTATGTTGTTAGTGTATATCTTTCGGTAACCGTTTTCTTTTTCTGGTTATTCCGAACCTATTCCGGGATTATCCGACATTCGACGTTTATCGACGGTATTCGTTTGTTTTTCGCACAGTCATCTACCTTTTTGGTGATGTTTTTTATAAATGTCTACTTCGAACAGGCTATTGGCGATAAACTGTTTCTGAATACCCGTTTGCTGCTCAATATTATTATTTCCTTTATGGGATTATTCCTGTATCGTATTGTGGTAAAACAGATTTTTGAGCATTACCTTACCGAATCTAAAAAAATAAAGCTCGAAAGAGCACTGATCTATGGTACCGGTTTTAACGCGACGGCTTTGGCTAATGCGTTGCGTACCGAACGACCACAGCGATTTAAATTATTAGGCTTTGTCGATTATGATGCATCCAATACCACAAAAAGGATTTTGGATATGCCCATTTATACCAGCCGAAAGAAAGTGCCGGTTTTACTACGTTCCTTAGGTGCCAATACGTTAATTCTGGCCTCAAACGATTTACAGGAAGACCGGAAAATCGAACTGATCGATGAATGTCTGGAATACGGATTTAAAGTATATACCGTACCGGTAGTAGCCGATTGGTCGGATGTTAAGGATATTTCTAAAAAAGTAAAGTCGATTCAGATTGAAGACTTACTGGAGCGGAAGCCAATCAAATTAGACAACACAGCCATTCAAAGAGAAATAAACGGGAAAACGGTAGTGATTACCGGAGCGGCCGGTTCCATCGGAGGAGAAATTGTAAATCAGGTCATTGCCTTTGCTCCTAAACGAGTGGTGTTGATTGATCAGGCGGAAACACCCTTATACCATTTAACGTTAGAGCTGAGTAAAAAGAAATCGGTAGCCACGATTCATTCTTTTGTAGCCGATATACGAAATAAAAAAGAGATCGAGTCGATCTTCTCCAAATACAAACCGGATATTGTATTCCACGCAGCGGCCTATAAACATGTACCGATGATGGAAGATCATCCGATACAGGCGGTTTTTACCAATGTCATGGGAACCCGCAATCTGGCTGATTTATCCGTAGCCTATAAAGTGGAAAAATTTGTAATGATCTCTACCGATAAAGCCGTAAATCCAAGTAATGTAATGGGAGCCAGCAAGCGGATCGCCGAAAAATATGTGCAAACGCTAAACTATCATTTGCACGATAATGGTGTAAAACACACCAAGTTTATTACTACCCGTTTCGGAAATGTATTGGGGTCCAATGGTTCGGTGGTACCGTTGTTTAAACAGCAAATTGCCAACGGTGGTCCGATAACGATTACACATCCAAAAATTATCCGCTATTTTATGACCATTCCGGAAGCTTGTCAGTTGGTATTGGAAGCCGGAGCAATGGGAAGTGGCGGTGAGATCTATATTTTTGATATGGGGAAACCGGTAAAAATTATCGATCTGGCCCGTAAAATGATCCGTATGGCGGGATTACAACCCGATAAAGATATTAAGATCGAATTTGTCGGATTGCGACCGGGAGAGAAATTATACGAAGAATTGTTAAACGATTCTTCCAAAACGTTGCCTACGCATCACGAAAAAATTATGATTGCAATTGAAGTCTCCGATACGTTTGAAATGATTTCTGAGGCAGTGGATTTGTTGATCAATATTACGGAAGAAGGACAGGAGTTGTCCGATATTGTCATGCAGATGAAATCAATTGTACCAGAGTTTAGAAGTATGAATTCGTCGTTCTCGACCTTGGATATTAATTAAAAATCAAAAGCGTATCTTTGCGCAAAATTTATTATTTATGGAGGTAATTTCTCGCTTTTTCTGTTTTTTGGCCCTGGGAGCTTTCTTAATCTTGTCTTCCTGTGCACAAAAAAAGGATATTGTTTATTATCAAAACATTGATCAGTTTTCAAGAGAGGGATCTTCTGTTACATTCGAACCAAAATTACAACCGGACGATTTGTTAATGATTGTTGTTTCGGCAGAAAATCCGGAAGTTGCCGCACCGTTCAACCTATATGCGGTTACCATACAAAGTAGTACCGAATCAGCAGCGAGTCAGCCGCGTTTGCAAACTTACCTGATCGATTCCAATGGGGAAATTGCTTTTCCGGTGATCGGGTCGATCAAATTAGGCGGATTAACCCGTAGTGAGGCCATGGCCAAATTAAAAGGGTTGTTAAGCGCTTATATCAAAAATCCAACGGTTAACATGCGGATTTTAAACTATAAAGTAACGGTTCAGGGAGAGGTTAACCGACCGGGAACCTACCCGGTACAATCCGAACGGATTACATTACCGGAGGCATTGAGTTTGGCCGGTGATCTTACCGTTTACGGAAAACGAAGCAATATTCTGATAATCCGCGAAACAGAAGGTAAGGTAACAACCACTCGTATCGATCTGACCAAACCGGAGTTTTTCAATTCCCAGTATTACTACCTTAAACAAAATGATGTGGTATACGTCGAACCTAATAAAACCAAAGTTAATTCATCGGTGATCGGACCCAACATCACAGTAGCCATTTCAGCCATTTCTTTATTAATAACCATCGTTGCCCTAACGACAAGATAATTTATAGATGAACCAGGAATTTAATACGATTGACGAACAGCATGACAACAGTTTTTCCATCAGGGAACAAATCGATAAATATCTGATTTATTGGCATTGGTTTGCAACCGGAGCTATAGTGGCATTAGTGATTGCTTTTTTGTACCTGCGGTATTATACGACACCAAATTACCGATCGGTTTCAACCATCCTGGTAAAAGATGATAAAAAAGGAGGTATTGCCTCCGAGCTCGCTGCTTTTTCCGATATCGGAATGCTAACAGGGGTTAAAAGTAATGTCGATAATGAAGTGGAAATTTTAAAATCCAGAACACTAGTCGAAAACGTAGTGAAAAGGCTGGATTTGAATATTTTTTATATCGCCGAAGGACGGGTAAAATCCTCATATCTTTATAAACAGGCACCGATTGAAGTAGAATTCCTGACTAAAAATGCCGATTTCTATAAAAAGGAGTACAATTTTGTAATTGAAAGTCATTCCGAAAATAAGTTTGTGGTTTGGAACGAAGAAAAGAAACTGGGTGAATATGCGTTTGGAGCAACAGTAAAATCGGAAGCCGGTGATTTTATTGTAAAAAAGAATAATACCTATTTTGAACAAAATAAGGATAATTCGGTAAAATCCTTTTCGATTCAGGTAAAGATCGCTCCGTTGACAAAAGTTACCGAAAGTCTTAAAACCCGTTTAACGGTGAATGCGCTGAGTAAAAATACCAGTGTGATTGAATTGGCATTGATTGATCCGGTAAAAGAAAAGTCGGAAGATTTTTTGAACACGCTGGTTCGAATGTACAATGAAGATGCGATCGCCGATAAAAACTTTATCTCCGAAAATACCTCGCGTTTTATTTCGCAACGTTTGGAACTGATCACTCAGGAACTGGACGGTGTCGAGAAAAATGTGGAAGGCTATAAGAAGGAAAACAAAATTACAGACATTGCTTCCGAAGCGGGATTGTTCCTGGAAAATGCCAGTCAGTACGAAAAGAACGTCATCGAAACCGAAACCCAGATGAAAGTGGTGGTGGCGATGAAGGAGTTTTTAAAGAATAGCAAAAAAGGAGACTTGCTTCCGAGTAATCTTTCTTCAGATGCCAGTGCTTCTGGATCAATAGACGAATTTAATAAAATGGTTTTGGAGCGTAACCGTATCCTGAAAAGCTCTACGCCCAGTAACCCGGTGATCATTGCTTTGGATGAAAAAATTGAAGCTTTGAAAATCGGTGTTAACGAAAGTCTGAACCGTATGCAATCGGCATTGACGATTAAAAAACGCGATTTAGATCGTCAGGAAGGTTTATTGGGCGGACGCATTTCCCGAATCCCAACACAGGAACGCGAGTTCCGAGTGTTGCAACGCCAACAACAAATCAAAGAATCATTATACCTGTACCTGCTACAGAAACGCGAAGAAACAGCTATTTCCCTGGCGGTAACGGCACCAAATGCCAAAGTGATCGATGCCGCTAAAGCGTCTGATATTCCGGTTTCACCTAAAAAAAATCTGATTTATTTAGGGGCATTGTTTATGGGACTGCTTATTCCTTTTGGAATAGTTTATCTGAGAGATCTGTTAGACACCAAAGTAAAATCACGCCAGGATATAGAAGCCAAAATCAAAGCACCATTCCTGGGCGATATACCGCAATCACTTTCGGCTAATGAATTGATCACGACTACCAGTCGCAGTAGTGCTGCAGAGGCATTGCGTATCGCTAAAACAAATCTGGAGTTTATGTTAAACCATGTTCCGGATGGACAGGCGAAAACTATTTTTCTGACATCAACGTTCCCGAAGGAAGGAAAAACCTTTGTCACAGCCAATATTGCCGCTACAATCGCTTTGTCGGGTAAAAAAGTGTTGTTGATCGGTTTGGATATCCGTAATCCAAGATTGGATGATTATATCCCGATTCCATCTAAAGGTCTGACCAACTACCTGTCGTCTAAAGATGATGATATCAATAGCTATATAATTAAACACAGTGGTTTCGAAGAGTTCTACGTGTTGCCTTCGGGAGTAATTCCTCCGAATCCGGCCGAATTATTGATGAGCAAAAAAGTAAATACGCTTTTTGAACAATTGAAAAAAGAATATGATTATATCGTGGTCGATACGGCTCCGGTAAGTTTGGTAACCGATACCATGTTGGTGGCACATCTCGCGGATGTGTTTATCTATGTGGTTCGTGCGAATTATTTAGATAAACGTATGCTAAGTGTACCACAAACGATTTATAGAGAGAAAAAATTACCCAATATGTGTTTGTTGTTAAACGATACAGATACGACCAAAGGCTATGGTTATGGCTATGGTTATGGTGCCGATCTGGAAGACGAACGACCGTGGTGGCAAAAACTTTTTAACCGCTAAAACACGATCCGGTTTATAAAAAAAGTCCTTATTTAATAAGGACTTTTTTAGTTTATTTAAACAGTGTGTTTCGTTTCATCGCGGCGACAAGTAATAGCTCATCGATTTTTATTTTTTTTGAAAAAGAAGCAATATGGTTTTTATGATGAATATCGGAACCGGTAAAATCGATCATGTCGTTTTTAAAGAGTTTTTCAACCGCTTTGGTAACATGTTCACCATAATAACCAACCGCCGAAAGCAGATTGGCCTGAAACAGACATCCGGCTTTTTTGAGTTTTTTATACGCTTCGAAATTGTTGTGGTAAAAATTATAACGTTCCGGATGCGCCAGTACGGGCTGATATCCTGCCACCTGTAACTCAAATAAAATATCAAACAACTGAATCGGCGGATTGATATAAGACATTTCCACCAGAACGTAATTGTCTTTTAAAGTCAGTAGTTTTTCCTCTTGAAATAATTTTACAAAAGTATCATCCAGCATATATTCCGAAGCCGCTTTTAGGTGTAAAGCACCGGAAAGTTCCGGTAAAAGACCGTGTACTTCTTGAAGCTTATTTTCAATACCTTCACGGGTATTTTCCCAAACCGAACTACAGGTATGCGGTGTCGTTACCATACGGGCAAAACCAAATTCGCGGCACGAATCTAATAAATAAGCCGTATCGTTCTGTGTTTGAGCGCCATCGTCAATCCCAAAAAGAAGATGAGAATGAATATCGGTATAGTCCTGCGGTATAAGTTCCTTTAAAAGGGGTTTGGATTTTAAAAATGATAACATGCTGCAAAGATAGCCAATTTGAGTATGCAAAAATAAACTGTAACCGGCTGAGAGAAAAGGAATCTTATAACAAAAGAAAATATTGTTTCGGGACTTTATTTCGTTAAATTTGACTCCGTCTAAAATTATAGATAAGTTTGTAAACTATTAACATTAAAACTATCAATACTAACCGGTGAAAGATGTAATTCTAAAGGCCGAACATATTTCCAAACAATACCGTTTGGGAACGGTCGGTACGGGAACCATAAGCCATGATTTAAACAGATGGTGGCACAGAGTGCGCGGTAAAGAAGATCCGTACTTGAAAATCGGTGATGTAAACGACCGTTCAAAAAAAGGAAACAGTGATTATGTCTGGGCTTTACACGATATTAGTTTTGAAGTTGAGCGGGGAGAAGTACTGGGAATAATCGGGAAAAACGGAGCGGGGAAATCCACCCTGTTAAAAATTTTATCCCGGGTAACGGCGCCTACAACCGGGAGTATCAAAACCCGGGGGCGTATTGCCTCGTTATTGGAAGTTGGAACAGGTTTTCATCCGGAAATGACCGGTAGAGAAAATATCTACCTAAACGGTTCCATCCTGGGAATGACCAAAAATGAAATCACCTCCAAAATAGACGAGATTATTGCTTTTAGCGGTTGTGAACGTTATATCGATACACCGGTAAAACGCTATAGTAGCGGAATGACCGTTCGATTGGCTTTTGCTGTTGCGGCACACCTCGAACCGGAAATCCTGGTTGTCGATGAAGTACTGGCGGTTGGGGATGCAGAATTCCAGAAAAAAGCCATCGGGAAAATGCAGGATATCGCCAAAGGCGAAGGACGAACGGTGCTATTTGTAAGTCATAATATGGCGGCCGTGAAAAGTCTTTGTACTAAAGGAATCGTAATGGAACACGGACGAGTGGTTTTTGAAGGTAATGTCGACGATTGTATTGACGAATATCTGAGAGAGTCCCAGCAAAGTGCCACACGGGAATGGGAAAATGATCATCCCGGATCGGAATTTTTTCGTTTGCATAAAGCGGAAGTTCTTAATCAGAGTCAGGAAACATCTTTAAATCATATGATATCCAGTCCTGTGATGGTTCGTTTTACGTATGAAGTACTAAAAGACGAACAACAGTTCACACATGGATTCAACTTATTTAATAACCAGGGGATTCATATTCTGAGTTCGCACGACACCAAATCGGAGACCCTTCAGGTACCGGTATCCAAAGGAATATATACCAAAACCATCACGATTCCGGGTAATCTATTAG
The DNA here is from genome assembly GCF_039778605.1 of Flavobacterium sp. WV_118_3. Classification (NCBI taxonomy): domain Bacteria; kingdom Pseudomonadati; phylum Bacteroidota; class Flavobacteriia; order Flavobacteriales; family Flavobacteriaceae; genus Flavobacterium; species Flavobacterium sp. WV_118_3. The sequence continues at coordinate 301,998 of NZ_CP156060.1, forward strand.
CGGAAGGTGGCTATACCTGTAGTTTCGCGATTATGCGGTATAGTCCGTTTCATGTGGAATTCCACGAAATGGAAGTGGTTGGATTTAATATCATTGATGAAATGGGCGATAATACAGCCCGTGGCAATTATTCAGGACGATTCCCGGGATTGGTACGTCCGTTGTTAAAATGGGAAAAAATATGAAAAAAGGATGGACAGGCGAACGCCTCGAAACATTTATATATAACAGAGATGCGATCGATCATTTGCATCGCTATGCCATAGCACAACAGTATGTAACCGGAAAAACGGTTCTCGATATTGCCAGTGGCGAAGGATACGGAACCAATCTTTTAAGTGAAAATGCGGCATTTGTATACGGTGTCGATATCGACGAAACGACCGTAGCTGCGGCAACACGCAAATACCACAAAAATAATATCCGTTTCCAACAGGGAAGTACCAGTAGCATCCCGTTGGAAAACCAAAGTGTGGATGTGGTCGTTAGTTTTGAAACCATCGAGCATCACGATCAGCACGATGAAATGATGCGCGAGATCAAACGCGTTTTAAAACCGGGAGGAATTGTGATCATTTCCACTCCGGATAAATTGTATTATTCCGATCAGCGGAATTTTAAAAATGAGTTCCATATTAAAGAACTCTATCAGCAGGAATTCGAAACCTTATTGTCGGGATATTTTGCAAAGCAACAATTGTTGGCGCAACGCTATTGTAACGGAAATTCTGTGCTTACCGATATCGCAAGTACGGAACAACCAGTGATTATAACTGGCGATTATAAAGCTGTACAGCAAACGGATATACCCGCTTTGTATCTGGTTGCCATCGCTTCAGATGAAGCGTTTGACCGACAGGGACTTTCGGTTTTCGACGGAAGCAGCATCATGGAAATAGAATACCAACAAAAAATGGCAAAAATCTATAATTCCAATTCCTATAAAGTAGGACATAGAATATTAATGCCGTTTAAGTTCCTAAAAAAAGCCTTTAAATAATGCTGGCGATCGTAATTCCATATTACAAGATTCCGTTTTTTGAAGAAACATTGCGTTCACTCGCCAATCAGACCGACAAGCGGTTTACAGTATATATCGGAGACGATGCCAGTCCCGATGATCCCACGGAATTATTACAGCAGTTCAGCGATCAGTTTTCGTGGCAGTATCATCGTTTTGAAACCAATATGGGAGGAACTTCCCTGGTTCGGCAATGGGATCGTTGCACCGATTTGATCAACGATGAAGAATGGCTGATGATTTTAGGTGACGATGATGTCTTGTCGGAAAACACCATAGCATCCTGGTATCACAATTACGAACAGTTTAAGGACAAAACGAATGTGGTTAAGTTTGCCTCAAAAATAATTTTTCAGGAAACAGCCCGAATTTCCGATCCTTTTCAACATCCGGTTTGGGAAAAGGCAACGGAATCTTTTTTTAAAAAAACAAAAGCACTTACGAGAAGTTCGCTGTCGGAGTATATTTTTACCAAAAAAGCCTATGATACCTACGGTTTTTACGATTATCCGCTGGCATGGTATAGCGACGACCGCGCATGGATCGATTTCTCCGAACAGAAAGACATCTATACGATTAACGAAAGTTTTGTCTTTATCCGATTTTCAGAAATGAATATCTCGGGCAGACAAGACAATACCGTTTTAAAAAAGAAAGCCAAAGAGCAATTTTTCGGAGATTTTATCCTGAGCAAATTGGCACTATTTCCAAAAAAAGAACGACTCGCATTGCTGTTAACCTATGAAGTCGCGATTAAAGACCAACGAAAGTTAGTTTTCAAAGAATGGCTACAGTTGGGAAAACACTATGCCCGTAATTTTACCCCGCTATCTTTTTTAAAACTTATCCGACGTTTTTTTATCAGTACCTTTAAAAAATGAAAGCGTTAGTATCCGTAATTATTCCAACCTTTAACCGAGCCGATCTGATTGGAGCGACGCTGGATAGTATGCTAGCCCAAACCTATCCGGATTGGGAATGTATTGTAGTGGACGATGGTTCGACAGATAACACCGAAGAAATCCTGTCGGCCTATAGTAATAAGGATAGCCGGTTTTACTATTATAAAAGACCCGATAATCGAACGAAAGGCGCCAATGCGTGTCGGAATTATGGCTTTGAAAAGAGCAAGGGTACTTATATAAAGTGGTTCGATAGTGATGATATTCTGTATCCCGATTTCCTGGAAAAACAGGTTCGGGTATTGGAAGAAGATCCGGAACTGGATTTTTGTGCCTGTCTGGCAGAAGATTTTACAGAAGGATCAACTCATAAAACGGTTTTTAGAGCCAACCGAACTCCTAAGGAGGATGTCTTAACGGCCTATCTTACAAAGAATCATTATTTTTTTACCGGTTCACCGTTGTGGAGACGTACAATATTACAGGACAAAGCTTTATTTGATGAAGAATTAGCCAATAGTCACGAAACGGATTTCCATTTCAGAATGCTGGCCAACCATTTAAAATATGTATACAAAGATGATGTGCTGTTTGGAATCAGAAGAGGCCATCAAAGTATCACGCAGGACAAAGCCAATGAACTTTCGTCACATATTTCCCGACTTAAATTTTTTACAAAAGCATTTAAAGTTGTAGCAACAACGGCAACAAAAAATCAAAATACGCTCAAACAGTATTTATTATACCGACAGTTGAGTTCGTTTTACCAGATCAAGATAAATTCCGGAAAAACAATAAAAGGATACAGCAGTCAAATCCTGAAGAATATTGCCAATACGACCTATCCGCTAAAGGATAAGATCCGGATCTATATCGGTTTTATACTGATCACGATTTCAAATAAAGGGTATAATTTTTTGAAAAGTGCGAAGATAGACATCAATGAAGCGATCGAAAATTAAATAAAACCGTTACGGAAGGTCAAAACAGGACTTTGTCGGGAATTTACCATAACCAATAAACAGGGAATAATGAAAGTTAGTGTATGCATGATAACTTATGGACACGAAAAGTTCATACGTCAGGCGATAGAAGGCGTCCTGATGCAGGAATGCAATTTTGATTATGAATTGGTTATTGCCAACGATTATTCCCCCGATGCTACCGACGAAATTATAAAGGATATCCTCAAAACACATCCGAAGGCACCTCAAATACACTATTTTTCGCATTCTGAAAACAAGGGTATGATGCCTAATTTTCTATTTGCTATGGCGCAATGTAAAGGCGAGTATGTGGCGATGTGCGAAGGTGACGATTATTGGATTACCAAAGATAAACTCCAAAAGCAAACCGATATTTTGGAAGCGAATCCTACTATTGGATTGGTGTATACGGATGTGAAACATTATGATCAACAAACAGAAAGGTTTATTGAAAAACCAGCCGGATTGGAAGTCGGAAAAGCCGATGTTCTCCGGGTAATGTTAAAAAATAAATTCATCGAGTTTCCTACGACTATGTTTCGGAAAAAGGTACTCGATGACGCAATTGCAGTAAGTCAGCCGTCATTGCTAAAAGGCGTGATCGGCGATACCCGGATTCTTTTGGAAACGGCCTATCTGTCGGATATTTTCTTTTTAAAGGAAGTGACAACTGTATATCGGATTGTAGTGGGAAGTGCCAGTCATCCCAAAAATATTGACAAATATATTTTTGCGCTTAAAGATTCGTATTTATGCCGAAAAGAATTCGTAGAACGCCATAACCTGGCAAAAGTCTGGTTGTCGGATGCAGTTTGTAATACCAATAGAGGATTGATCAATATGGCTTTTATTGCAGATAACTATACTAATGCATTGAAATTACTTAAAAATGTAGTAATTTTTGAGATGTTTAGTTATTCGAGCAAATCGGTGATCCAACAAAAAATGACGTTGGGAATTTGGGGTAAAGGATTCCTGGCGTTTTTAGGAATCGGTGTTTTACGCCAGAAAATGAAAAAGAAGCATTAAGCATAACAAAAAAGCAATTTATTCAAAGACTATGCGGGTAGGATTTAATCCACATAAAGATCAAATACAACAAGCGGACGATTACTTTCATCAGGTAATCCTGCCGGTCTATATTCCGTCTTTTGAAGGTTATTTTAAAGACAGTTTTGCGATACTGAAATATTGTATTGAGTCCTTATGGCGAACGGTTCATGCCAAAACCTATATCACGATTGTCAATAATGGCAGTTGTGAAACCGTCGTTAACTATCTGAATGAATTATTGGCAGCTCAGAAAATTCACGAATTGCTACATACCTCAAATATCGGAAAAATGAATGCCGTTTTAAAAGGTTTGTCTGGTAATAACTTTCCTTTGGTCACTATTGCGGATTCCGATGTGATGTTTTTGCCCGACTGGCAAATGGCGACCTATGCAGTGTTTGAGAATTTTCCTAAAGCCGGTGCGGTTTGTCCAACACCATCCTCGCGATCGTATAAAACCTATACTGCAAATGTGTTGTGGGACTATTTCTGGTCCCGGAAATTGCATTTTACAGCCGTCAAAAACCCGGAGGGATTAAAAGCGTTTGGGCATAGTGTGGGGAATGAAAATTTTTACAACCGGTACCAATTGGAAAAATACCTGACACTTACGCAGGGAAATACCAAAGCGGTAATAGGTGCGGGACATTATCTGGCAACCTATCGCAGCGAAATTTTTAAAAATAGATTGCCTAAACATACGAAGTATCGTTTAGGAGGGACCAGTGAACGGGATATATTGGATATTCCGGTGGTCAAATCGGGTTATTACCGATTGGCAACAGAAGATAATTTTGCCTATCATCTTGGAAATGTAACCGAACCCTGGATGGAGGAGATATTACAAACCATAACAAAAAGCGCTGTGAGTCCGATAAAACAACCCGTTTTAGTAGCAAACAGTGCGACAAAAATCGGATATTGGATCAAAACAAAGCTTTTTTCCCGATTGCTGTTTAATAAAAATATACTACCCTTGTTTTTTAGATGTAAAGGTTTGCCAGCCAATGTGGTACAATCGTATTTAAAGAATTAATAGGGAATAAAAACAAACCGAAAAAAGACATAATAACTGTTTATACCCATGATAACCGTAATCTATCCCTATAGAAACCGGGATTTGGAACGCGTGCGACGTTCCCTGGATTCCTTACAGATCCAGACTGATAGCCGATTTAAAGTCGTATTGGTCGATTATGGATCGGATCGGATAACAGCGCAGGCCGTTCAGGAGTTGGCAAAGCAGTATGCTTTTGTCGAATACCAGTACCTTTTTACAACAAATCAGCCCTGGAGCAGGAGTATCGCCTTAAATTATGCGATCCGAAAGGCCGATACCGACTTTTGTTTTATGGCCGATATCGATATGATTTTTGCTCCGGATTTTATGGCATTTGCCAATCAGCATGCCCGATTGGACGAAGGCTTGTATTTCCCGGTAGGATTTCTATCGGAAGCGGAAAGCAGTAAAAAAAAATCATTTGATCAATATATACCAAAGTTTAGTAGTAATAGCGAAGCCGCAGGAATGTCGTTGTTTCCTACGGCAAAATTACATCAGATCCAGGGATACGACCAATTTTTTCATTTCTGGGGATCGGAAGACAACGATATTCACAATCGCCTAAAACAATCGGGCTGTCCGATTCGATTTTGCGACGATAAAATACGCCTGTTGCACCAATGGCATCCTAACTTCCGGCAAACGGAAAGCGCTCTGTTAAAACAGGAATTGCAACTTTCGGGTGTGGCCGAATTAAATCAGGAACATTTTCGGTTCAATCAGCAACGACAATTCACAACGGTTAACTCCGAAAACTGGGGTATCGTTATGGACGAAAAAGACTATAATTTCCTACAGGAGCTTCCGGTTCAAAAAATAACAAACCGTAAAAGTGTTATCGATCATTTGGTATTCGGTCAACTGCCACAATTGAAAGACGGCGAAACGCTTAGTGTTTGTATCCAAGAAGAGCCGTTGTATAACAGTTTAAAATACAAACTCAAAAAATTGCTGGGCAAAAAGGTGCCGGATTACTATACGCTAAAAGAGTGTAACGACCTGTTGTTACGCCACATCGTTACACAATATGCTCATTTGCCATATACCTACAAAATAAGCGAAAACCTTAGCGGTATCGAGTTTAAAATAAAAAAATAGAAGCTATATTTTTTATATTTTTACCAAATGGTAGCAAATTTCCCCAAGGTAATCCTTATTTCGCAACTGCCACTGCCTTATCCGAAAATAGGGAGCTGGACAACCTTGTATAAGAATTACTTAGAAAGTAATCACCAGATCGATTATATTATCTGTGAACAACCGGAAAAAAGATTCGAATCCGTAATTTATACGTTGGTTGAAAATACCTTACAGGCAAAAATCATCCGAAAATGGAAGAAAAACCGCTATATGGGATATTTGAATGCGTTGGAAGAATTGTTACAGCAGGATCAGAAATACATCATTCAGATTGTCGATAACTATGGAATCGTAAAACCTCTGCTAAAATTCCTTTCGGAAAGTGGCTTTCGTCAGCATTGCTATTTGCAATTCTGCTACCATGGCTTTCCACCTTTCTACGAAAATTTTGCCGGACGTTGGTTTTTTGAAGCGATCGACGAGATGATAGTACTTACGCACGATTCGTATAAAGCCCATAAAAACTATTACACCATTTTGCCAACCCGGTTTTCGGTACTTCATAATGGCGTGGATACTAAAAAGTTTTACCCGATTGCAACAGATGCCAGACAACTTCTAAAAGAAGAATATGGCGTGATCAATAAAAAAGTTTTTGTCTGGTGTGCACAGGATCGTCCTAAAAAAGGATTGCATATTGTTTTGGATGCCTGGAAAAGCGTGATCGAAAAAAGAAACGATTGTGTATTGTGGATTATCGGAACTGAACCCAAAGAAGCGATGGAAGGCGTTCGTTATTTTGGAAAAATCCCAAATGATGAATTGCCAAAATACTTGCAGGCAGCCGATTGCTATTTGTTTTCAACGCTGTGTCACGAAGGTTTTGGCTTAAGCCTTATCGAAGCCTTGCATTGTGGCAATTATTGCATCGCATCCGCTTTAGGAGGAGTTCCCGAAGTATTGCAATACGGAAAGTTTGGAAAACTAATCGAAAGTCCGCATTTTGTCTCCGAATGGGAAAAAGCCATGTTGGATTTTGCCGAAAATTCCGAACAAACATTTGTCTTTGATAGGTCTTTGTATACCACCGAAAACTGGAATACAGGAATGAATACGATTATTGCATCTGCTCAAAAGAAAATGGCCCAATGAAAACGATAGCTGTAATACCGGCTCGAGGAGGCTCGAAACGACTTCCCGGGAAAAATATAAAACCACTCGGAGGGATACCGCTTATCGTGCATTCCATCGAATATGCCAAAGCTAATGCGGATATAATCGATGCTATAGTAGTAAGTACCGATGATCCGGAAATCAAAAAAATAGCCCTGGATTACGGAACGATTGTAATCGACAGACCTGCTGCGCTTGCGGGCGATTTGGAACCAACGGTGACCGCTTTAAAACATGTGTTGGAATCGCTAACGGAAAAACCGGAAAATGTCGTTTTATTACAGGCGACAAATCCGTTACGACCGGTAGCATTACTTCGGGACAGTTTTGAAAAATATAGCGCGACCGGAGCCGATAGTTTGTTTTCGGTAACCCCCATAATCCGTAAATTAGGAAAAATAACCCAATCCCGATACGTTCCGTTTAATTATGAAATCGGACAACGAAGTCAGGATATGGAACCTTTATATTTTGAAAACGGATTGTTATACATCAGTAAATCCAAACTTATTTTAGAAGAACAAAAAATTATTAGCGAACAGGCTATTCCCTGGATTGTGGAGCATCCGTTTGCCGAACTGGATATCGATACGGAAGCCGATTTTGAATATGCATCCTATCTGTATCACAACCATAAAACACCAAATAAATGAATCCTTATATTGAAATAGCCGGAAGAAAAATCGGACCGGATTATCCGCCATTGGTAATTGCCGAAATCGGAATTAATCACGAAGGTTCCCTGCAAACGGCCAAAGAAATGGTCGATGCGGCTTTTCGAGCCGGTGTGGAAGTGGTGAAACATCAGACCCATATTGTAGCCGATGAAATGAGTGGTGCCGCCAAAAAGGTAATACCCGGTAATGCCGATGTGTCGATCTATGAAATTATGGAACGATGTGCGTTAAATGAAGCCGAAGAATTAGAATTGAAAAATTATGTGGAAAGCAAAGGCATGATTTTTATTTCGACACCGTTTTCGAGAGCGGCAGCCGAACGATTGCGAAAATTCGATATCCCGGCCTATAAGATTGGTTCGGGCGAATGCAACAATTATCCGTTACTGGAGCATATCGCATCTTTTGGAAAACCGGTAATTCTAAGTACCGGGATGAATACCATTGAAAGTATCCGTAAAGCCGTGGCTATTTTTGATAAACACAAGGTGCCGGTAGCACTGTTGCATACCACGAATTTGTATCCTACACCAATCCATTTGGTTCGTTTTGGAGCGATGACCGAAATGCACAATGCCTTCCCAAATAAGGTTTTTGGATTAAGTGATCATACATTAAATAACAACGCTTGTCTTGGAGCGGTAGCCTTGGGAGCGTCCATTTTGGAACGTCATTTTACCGATCATATGGAACGCACCGGACCGGATATTGTTTGCAGTATGGACGAACAAAATTGTGCCGATCTGATCCGCAATGCGGCGGAGATTGCACTAATGCGAGGCGGAACCAAACAACCGGCAAAAGAGGAACAGGTCACCATCGATTTTGCATTTGCAACTTTGTGTACGATTCAGAATATCAAAAAAGGAGCCCTTTTTACAAAAGAAAATATCTGGGTAAAACGTCCCGGAACCGGAAAAATACTGGCCGAACATTTCGAATCCGTATTGGGTAAAACCGCCGGACGGGATATTGCTAACGACGAACAGCTAAGCTGGGATGATATAGTATAATCGCACGATGAAAAAAATTGTATTTCTAACCGGTACCCGTGCCGATTTCGGGAAAATCAAATCGCTGATCCAGGCTTTGGAAAAGCAACCGGATTTTATTCCGTATCTTTTTGTGACCGGTATGCACTTGCAACAGGAATACGGGTATACGTGGATTGAGATTGAACGCTGTGGATTTACGAATCTGCATGCGTTTGAAAATCATACCCACGAAACAACAATGGATCTGACACTGGCCAAAACCATCGAAGGGTTGTCGGCTTACTGTAAAGAGATCCAACCGGATATGATTATCATTCACGGCGACAGGGTAGAAGCGTTGGCGGGCGCTATTGTAGGATCGCTCAACAATATCCTGGTAGCGCATATTGAAGGTGGTGAAATTTCCGGAACGATAGACGAATTGATCCGACATGCAACCAGTAAGATGAGTCACGTTCATTTTGTGTCGAATGATACGGCCAAAAAGCGATTGATACAGATGGGGGAATTGGAAACGTCGGTATCGGTTATCGGCTCTCCGGATTTGGATATTATGTTTTCCAACACACTTCCCGACCTGCAAACCGTAAAAGAATACTATGAAATAGATTTTGATCATTATGCGGTGGCCATGTTCCATCCGGTGACAACCGAATTTCAGAACATGCAACACTATGCCGATAATTTTGTTGGCGCATTATTAGAAGATGATCACCCGTATGTGGTCATTTATCCGAATAATGATTTGGGGAATTCAGCTATACTGAAAGCATACGAAAAATTAAAAGGGAATGATCGCTTTCGGGTTTTTCCGTCATTGCGGTTTGAATACTTTCTGACTTTGCTCAAAAATGCCCGTTTTATTATCGGGAACAGTAGTGCCGGAATCAGAGAGGCACCGTATTATGGTTTGCCGATCATTAACATCGGCAGTCGTCAGCAAAATCGTTCTGTAAATGGTGATATTTTAAATGTTACCTACGATAAAGCGGCTATTCAGGAAGCGTTAAAGGTTATCGGTGCACATACGGTTCAAAAAATAACCGGTGATTATGGTAGCGGAAATAGTGCCGAATTATTTGTCAGTTCTCTTAAAGAAGCGAATCTTTGGCAATTGAACCACCAAAAACAATTTAGGGATATTTAAAAAGATGTCAAAAAACAAGATTTTTATTTTGCTTCCGGACGGAATTGGGCTTCGCAATTTTGCGTATTCCCGTTTCCACGAATTGGGAGTCGAACAAGGCTACGATGTGGTTTTCTGGAATAACACCCCTTTTCAGCTAACCGATTTAGGGTTTCAGGAAATTGTAATCCGCGAAGCGAAAAGTAACAAACGTACCGAAGTCTATAAAAATGCCCGGAAACAAATTGAATTAAACCGGAATAAAAGACAATTTAATGATGCGGTTTACGATACCTATCGGTTTCCGTATTCGTATAGAAATATAAAAACAGCACTTAAAAGTATGGCGACCCAATGGTTGGCTTGGCGCTATACATCCGATAGCGGAATCTTTAAAATCCGACGAAATATCCGCGAACTCGAAAAACAAACGGCCTATTTCCGGGAGTGTAAAAAAGTGTTGGAAACGGAAAAACCGGCGATGGTATTCTGTACCAATCAACGACCAATGACCGCTATTGCGCCACTTTTGGCCGCGCAGGAACTGGGAATTCCCACGGTAACGTTTATTTTTTCATGGGATAACCTGCCCAAAGCTACAATGGTGGTCGAAACCGACTATTATTTTGTCTGGAGCGATTTTATGAAAGCGGAACTTTTAAAGTTTTATCCGTATATTAAAGCAGAATCCGTTTTTGTAACGGGAACACCGCAATTCGAATCGCATTTTGAAAAAGAACGATTGCTTTCGAGAGAAGCCTTTTTTCAAGCCAATGGATTGGATCCGGATAAAAAATATATCTGTTATTCCGGAGACGATATCACCACCTGTCCCGATGATCCGGATTACCTGGAAAATGTAGCGGAGGCTATCGAAACACTCAATCGGGAAGGGCAAGCATTGGGAATTTTGTTCCGTAGATGTCCGGTGGATTTTTCGGATCGTTTCGATTCGGTACTACAAAAATACAAACACCTTATCGTACCGGTAAATCCCAAATGGGAAAAAAAAGGAGGGATGTGGAATACGATTCTACCTACTCCGGATGATTTGGATTTGCAAATGAATACAATTGCTCATACTGAAATGGTGATCAACCTGGGATCGTCGATGGTTTTTGATTATGCCGCACATCACAAACCGTGCGCCTATATCAATTATGATGTTGAAAATAAAAAAATAGCCGACTGGTCGGTGAAAAAGATTTACAACTATTTGCATTTCCGTTCGATGCCCGATCCGACAGCGGTGATCTGGTTGAACGATAAAAATACGATCGACGCTGCGATTCGGGAAGTGGTCGTTCACGGAAACAGCGATACGACAAAAGCCGAAGCGTGGTTCCGGATTATCAATGCGATTCCGCCCGAAATGGCTTCAAAAAATATATGGAACGCGATTAATACCCTGTTGTCATGATGCACATTGCTTTTTTAACACCGGAATACCCGCACGAAAAGGTACTGAACAGTGCCGGCATCGGAACCAGTATTAAAAATCTGGCCGTAGCATTAGTGCAAAAAGGGGTGACGGTATCGGTAGTGGTTTACGGACAAACGGAAGATTGTGTCTTTGAAGAAAACGGTGTCACGATTTATTCGGTCAAAAAACGAAAATACAAATGGGCAACCTGGTATTTTTATCGGAAATACCTGGAATCCTATCTGAATGATCTGATTGTTTCCGAAAAAATTACACTGGTCGAAGCGCCGGATTGGACAGGCATAACGGCTTTTATGACATTAAAAGTACCGTTGATCATCCGTTTTCATGGTAGCGATGCCTATTTCTGTCACCTGGAAAACAGACCGCAGAAACGGAAAAATTTCTATTTTGAAAAATGGGGTATCCAAAAGGCAAAAGCCTATATTGCTCCGACAACCTTTGCCGGTGCGCTAACAAAAGATATTTTTAATATCCGGGATAAAGAAATTGTAACGATTCATTATGGATTAAATCTGGAGCAATTCCGCGATAATGGAACGCATCAGGAAGAAAACGGACTATTGCTTTATATCGGGACGATTATCCGGAAGAAAGGTGTACTGGAATTACCCGGAATCATGAAACACGTGATGGAACAAAATCCGGAAGCGCGTTTAATTCTCATCGGGAATGATTCGTCCGATATTACAACCGGAGCATCGTCTACCTGGGAATTACTGTCAGATGGTCTTGATGATTCGCTAAAAGATAAAATAGAATACAAAGGGAAAATACCGTATGAAAAAGTACGGACGTATATCGAAAAAGCGCAGGTTTGTGTTTTTCCTACTTTTGCGGAAACCCTGGGAATGGTAACAATCGAATCGATGGCCATGCGAAAGCCGGTTGTGAATAGTAATATCGGTTGGGCTAACGAACTGATTGTGGACGGAGAAAGCGGTTTTCTGGTACATCCAACGGATCATAAAGCCTATGCCGACCGTATTGTGCGTTTGTTAAACGATTCGGAATTACGGGAAAATATGGAGAAAAAAGCCGAAGCAAGAACGCACGAGAAATTTAATATCGCGAAAACGGTTGAACAGAATATAGCCTTTTACAAAAAGATAATCGGAACATGATTGTAGTGTACCATCATCAAAATACCGTCGCGACTGTTTTGGACCTCGAAAATGGTTCGGCAATCGCGGTTCCGGATTCCGGGAATATAGCCCGTAGTTTGCTACGCCTGGCAACGAACAATCCGGATCGGTTGTTACTTTGGTGCGATACGAATTATCGTGAGGAGCTTCATTTGGAAAAAATAGCGAAACTATTTTCGCATAAAAAAAGAATGCTATCCTATGGAATCGGAAATTTTATACCGGATGCTATTGGTTATGTAGACGAGAGTTTGTTTGCCAATCCCAATCGAAACGTAACATTCCCAACCTGGCAAATGCATGTCACGGTAGGCGGAATATATGCCGAAACTTTAAACGCATTAAAAGGCATAAAAGCCGACCGGAATTTTGCCTATTTTTTATGTTCTCTGGCGAAATGTGGAATGGTTACCGGATTAGAATGTTGCTCGGAACCATCACTACTTCGAAAGCAATTGGATCCCAAAATTAAAACCGGACCGAAAGCATCGAATCAATTATTGTTCCAATTTGTAAAACAACAGTATCGCAGTCGTTGGATTTTGATGTTGTTGTTAAATCTGTTCTTGTACGAACGAAAAGTAACGCTATTTCCTTTGATGTCAGCTTTATTGTATAAACGAAGAATACTCTCCGGTGTAGCACTCAACAATAGCACTGAACCAATAACCGATATAAAACCTTTTGCGTTTGACGTTATCATTCCGACCATCGGTCGAAAAATGTTTTTATATGATGTCTTACGGGACTTGTCGGCTCAGACATTAAAACCGAAACGAGTAATCCTGATAGAACAAAATCCGGTGGCAGATAGTAGTAGCGAATTGGATTATCTAACAAAGGAATCATGGCCTTTTGAAATCATACACCGTTTTATACATCAAACCGGAGCTTGTAATGCGCGGAATATAGCTTTGTCGTTGGTACAAAGTGAATGGGTATTTCTGGCGGATGACGATATTCGGTTTCAGTCGGATTTTTTAGAACAAGCAAGCCGCGAAATTGACAAAACTGGAGGAAAGGCCTTTACGCTAAGTTGTCTGCAAAAAGACGATATCCCGAAATATACCAACCGCCTGCAGTGGGAAAATTTTGGCTCAGGTTGTAGTATTGTACATCGCGATGCCTTGCAAGGACTTAAATTTGACATGCGGTTTGAAAACGGTTTTGGAGAAGATACCGATTTTGGAATGCAACTCCGCAATAAGGGATATGATATCTTATATTTACCACAACCTGAAATACTACATCTGAAAGCACCTGTTGGAGGTTTTAGAACCCGTCCCGTTTTGGAATGGCAAAACGATGAGGTACAACCCAAACCATCGCCTACAGTGATGCTGTTCCGACTGCTACATTATACCAAACAACAACTATTAGGATACAAGACCACACTTTGTATCAAGTTTTATACAATTCAATCGGACAAAAATCCGATACGCTATTATAAAAAGTTCCGTAAAGCCTGGAACCGAAGTACCTATTGGGCAAATGTTTTAAAAGAACGATCATGAAAAACGCATTGATCATCTGTACTTATAAAAGAGCGCAATCGGTATTGCGATTGTTGCAATCGGTGGCGGTGCAAACCTGTTATCCGGATGCGATTCTTATTGTCGATGGTTCGCCAGACAATGAAACAAAAATCATTTTACAGGAAAATCCCTTTCAAAATTTAAAATACCATAAAGTTACGCCGGAAAACAGAGGGCTTACCAAACAACGCAATGTTGGGATCAATCTTGTTCCGGCGGATTGTGATATCATCTGTTTTTTAGACGATGATACCATTCTGGAAAAAGACTATTTTGAAGCATTGCTTAAAACGTATACGTTATATCCCGATGCCAAAGGCGTGGGAGGTTATATTACCAACGAGGTAAAATGGAAACCGATCGCACCGGGCTATACGATTTCGAAAAATGAATTCGAATACGACGGATGGGTACGTAAAGACGGTAGTCGTTTTGTGTTGCGAAAAAAGCTGGGACTGGATGCCGATAGACCACCCGGGTTTTTGCCGACGTTTTCACACGGACGAAGTGTTAGTTTTTTACCGCCTTCCGGAAAAACGTATCCTGTGGAACAACTCATGGGGGGTGTTTCGTCTTTTAAAAAAGAAATTTTTCAAAACTTCCGTTTTTCGGACTATTTCGAGGGCTATGGTTTGTATGAAGATGCCGATTTCTGTCTTCGGGTTTCGAAAATAGAAAAATTATATGTCAATACCAACGCCCGACTGGAACATCATCACGATGCTTCCGGGCGGCCGAATCAGTATCACTATGGCCGAATGGTGGTTCGCAACGGGTGGTATGTCTGGAAAGTTGCCTATCCCAATACGGATTGGAAGGCTACCTTAAAATGGCATGCAATTATCTGCCTGCTACTTTTGATCCGAATTAGTAATATCTTTACAACGTCCAACAAAAAAGCAGCTTTTACCGAGTCGTTGGGGCGTTTCTCCGGATGGATCAGTCTGTTGTTTAATCAACCAAAGGTAAAGGTGTAATTCCGGAAAATTTTAAAAGATGAAAATAGCTCTTATTACACATGTGCCGCATATTATCCGGGAAAACCGGTATTATGCTTATGGCCCTTATGTAAAGGAAATGAACCTGTGGTTTCAATATGTCGATACGGTGTTACTGGTCGCTCCGGTTCAGGAGGGGGCCATTTCGGCTATCGATTTGCCCTGTCAACACTCGGAAATCGACTTTCGGGTGGTTCCGGCTTTTTCGCTTTTGTCTGTGAAGGAAAGATGTAAAACAATAATACACTTGCCGCGAATTGTCCGTGAGATTTACAAGGCTATGCGGGAGGCGGATCATATTCATTTGCGTTGTCCCGGAAATATGGGACTGGTTGCCTGTTGGGTGCAAATCTTGTTTCCGAAGAAAAATAAAACGGCAAAGTATGCCGGAAATTGGGATGCCAAAAGCAAACAACCCTGGAGTTATCGCTTGCAAAAGTGGATTTTAAGCAATACCTGGCTGACCCGAAATATGAAGGTATTGGTATATGGTGAATGGGAAAATGCCAGCTCGAATATTGTTCCTTTTTTTACGGCGACCTACCACGATAGTGATAAAAAAGAAGTGCTGTTGCGAACACCCGATACCACTATAAACGTACTTTTTGTAGGAACTTTGTCCAAAGGAAAACGACCTTTGTATGCTGTACAGCTGACCGAAGCGTTGCTGCAGTCGGGCTATGATGTTCGTCTGGAATTGTTTGGCGAAGGAACGGAACGGGAAAATCTTGAAAATTATATTCGGGAAAACAGACTGCAACAATATATTGTATTACACGGAAACCGGGAAGCGGAAATCGTTGAAGATGCCTACCGGAAGAGTCATTTTTTAATATTACCTTCGCAAAGTGAAGGCTGGCCTAAGGTGGTTGCCGAAGCTATGTTTTGGGGATGTGTACCTCTTGCAACAAAAGTTTCCTGTGTGCCGTCAATGTTGGATAACGGAAAAAGAGGTGTCTTGTTGTCGTTATCCATCCCAGAAGACAGGGCTTTCGTAGAACAATGTATCAATAACCATTCCGATTACCGGGAAAAAGCCAGACAAGGAATGGAATGGTCCCGACAGTTTACACTGGACTATTTTGAAAGGGAAATAGAAAAAATGATAAAAAAACAGTGATGCTCAAAAAAATCGTTATATCCGGGATGATAAGCATAGTACTGCTATTGCTGGTAATTAATAACAGAACACCTTTTATGCAACCGGAAGGTGGTCCGTGGTCTGTTGGATTTGGAGAGTCAACCGTATTTCCACATAAAATTCCGCTCGAAAAAAATGAATTGTACACTTTTGAAGAGCTAAAAAAACAAGAAGACAGTACAATGTTCCTGGCCGATCCTTTTTTTGTAAAGGAAAAAGGGATCTTTTATCTTTTTGTAGAACATAAAAAAAGAAAACCCAACGCTGATATTGCACTATTAACATCAACCGATGGGGTAAATTACAATTACAAAGGAGTGGTACTAACGGAGAAGTTTCATCTGTCATATCCTCAGGTTTTTAAATATAAAAATGAGTTTTACATGTTGCCGGAAACCAAAAAAGCCGGGCATGTATTGTTGTATAAAGCAACACGATTTCCGTACGGCTGGAAAGTGTGCGATACGCTGATTAAAAACAGAGCGCTAAAGGACCCGTCGATTTATCTGTCGGATAGTCTTAATGTGTTAGTGGCGTCAGATGATTATCTGAATATGTATTTGTTTGAAGCGGACTCTCTCTTTGGAAAATGGAAAGCACACAAAAAGGAAATCGCACTTATGGGAACCGAAGCAAGAGCCGGAGGCCGTTTTTTTGCCGATAAAAATGGGTTGTGGCTGCCGGTGCAAAATTCAACCGAAGGTTATGGCTTTGGGCTGTCCTTATACCGTTTTAATTTTGACAACGGAACCTATACGACCCAAAGAGAATATCCGTTTTTCCTTAAAAAAAGTGAAACTGTCAAAGAATTTAATGCCGGAATGCATCAGATCGATGTACAGCTGATCGATGGAAAATACTATTATGTTTACGATGGTAATCGTTTAAAAACAAACGAACGAAAATTGAATATTACAGGGCCGTTAAAATGGAATTATATCGATTTTAAAAACTGGATTTACCAACAATGCGGATTGTTCAATTAATTGACAGCCTCGAAACAGGAGGTGCCGAAAAAATGGCAGTAAGTTATGCCAATGCTTTATCAGCGGAAATCCCGTATTCGGGACTCATCGCAACCCGGAAAGAAGGGGTTTTACAAAAGGAAATTGCGTCAGGTGTACCTTATTTGTTTGCCAATCGAACATCTGTTTTAGATTTTAAAGCTTTGTGGCGAACCCGGGCATTTCTTAAAGAGCATGATGTTTCAATAGCACATGCCCATAGTAGTTCTTTTTTCTTTGCGGTGTTGCTTAAAATGATCTGTCCTTCTTTAAAAATTGTTTGGCACGATCATTATGGGTATAGCGATTTTGTGTCGGAACGAAAAAATAAAAGGTTGTTGCAATGGGCATCGTTCTTTTTTTACCGAATCATCGCTGTCAACGAAAAACTAAAAAACTGGTCACAAAAGGAATTGCATTGTAAAAAGGTAAAATACCTTCCTAATTTTGTATCCGTAGTACATAACGAATCCGGAATAGCGCTAAAAGGAACGGAAGGAAAACGAATTCTATGTCTGGCGAATTTAAGACCGCAAAAAAATCATTTGCTGCTTTTAGAGGTGGCTAAAAATATAAAAAATAGCCATCCCGATTGGACATTCCATCTGGTTGGTAAAGATTTTAAAGATGCTTATTCGGAGCAATTGCAGAAGCAGATTCATGCTTCTGAATTGCAACATACGGTTTTCCTATACGGGAGTGTAGCAGAAGTGGATGTGGTAATCCAACAGGCGGAAATTGGAATACTAACCTCCATTTCCGAAGGACTACCGGTTTCGTTACTGGAATATGGCTATTTTGGTTTGCCGGTGGTCGCAACAGCTGTAGGAGAAATTCCAACGGTAATTAACGGAGCAAACGGCATTTTAATACCGGAAGGCGAAGCCGGATCCTTTACCGAAGCGTTGCTGCAACTGATTGCAGATCCGGTAAAGCGTACAGAAATCGGAACGGCACTGCAAAAGGATATCAAACAGCATTATATAAAAGAATCCGTAGTACAGGATTATCTGAATTTTATCAGTAATGGGAACTAAAAAACAAACGACTTATATCGCTTTATTACTATTGCATATTGTGATAGGTGGTGTTATTTATGTAGTGCCGCTTTTATCGGTATTACTAACCATGCTGACGTTTGTTTCCGGTTTGATAATCTTACTTAAAACCAGAAATAAAAATAACGAAGCCCTGTATTTGTCGGCCTATGTCGTGGGAATCGAGGTGTTTCTGCGAATGACAAACGGTATGATTTTTAACGAATTCGGAAAGTATACGGTGATGATATTCCTGCTTATCGGGATGTTTTATACCGGTTTCTCCCGGAATGCATGGCCCTACTGGATATTCCTCGTTTTTTTGGTTCCGGGTATCATCGTTTCTACAGCCACCCTGTCGTATGAAACCAATATGCGTAAAGCTATCGCATTTAATATATCCGGACCGGTTTGTCTTGGAATGGCGGCTATATATTGTTTTGACAGAAAAATAACCATAAGGGAATTGCGGAACCTGTTAACGACTTTTGCAATGCCCATAGTTACCGTAGTGACCTATCTGTTCTTGTATACGCCCAGTGTACGGGATGTGGTAACCGGAACACAATCCAATTTTGAAACATCCGGTGGTTTCGGTCCCAATCAGGTATCAACCATGTTAGGCTTTGGAACCTTTGTCTTTTTTAGTCAGTTTTTATTGAATTCGCCAACGCGAAGATTACAATTGATCAATATTGCGCTGACATTAATGACGGCCTATCGTGGAATTATTACCTTTTCCCGTGGAGGGATGATAACCGGATGTATCATGATCCTGTTATTGGTGATCATGGCGTATCTTAAACTGAACAAAGAAGGGCGAAGTAAGATGTTAGTGGTGTTTATTTTTACCATATTGGCGAGTCTTAGTGTCTGGATTTACAGTTCCTATCAAACAAGCGGATTAATTGATAAACGGTACGCTAACCAGGATGCTTTGGGAAGAGAAAAAGAAAGTAAATTATCGGGTAGGGAAGAATTGATTAAAACGGAAATCCAAATGTTTGTCGATCATCCGTTTTTGGGAATTGGTGTTGGAAAAAATAAAGAATACCGACAGGAGTTAACCGGAATTGATTTGGCAACACATAATGAAATTACACGAATGCTGGCAGAACACGGAATACTCGGAGTGATCAACCTGTTAATCCTTTTTATTGTGCCATTGCTGCTGAGTCTGGGAAACCGGAATCATATCTTTTTGTTTTGTTTTTTAGCTTTTTGGCTGTTCACGATTAACCACGCGGCCATGCGACTCGCGGCACCGGCTTTTATTTATGCCTTAACCTTATTAAAAGTATACCCCGATGACGAAAAAGATCCTTTACATTGGGAATAAACTGGCCGTTCATGGTCAGAATCCTACAACTATTGATACGCTTTCGGTTTTATTTGCCAAAGAGGGGTATCACATGGTCACGGCTTCGTCCCAAAAAAATAAAATACTGCGAATAGTCGATATGGTACTAACGGTCCTGAAAAATGCGCGCTCGGCCGATTTTGTGATCATAGATACCTACAGTACTTTCAATTTCTGGTATGCCTTTATCGTGAGTCAGGTTTGCAGAATAGTTCGCTTACAATACATTCCCTATCTGCATGGTGGCGATTTGCCGAAACGCTTGCAGCAAAACCCGAGATTATGCCGGATGATTTTTGATCATGCCTATAAAAACGTTGCACCGTCGGCCTATCTGATCGAACAGTTCCGACAAAAGAATGTGCCTGGTTTACTACAGATTCCAAATCTGCTTGATTTGGAGCAGTATACCTTTAAAAAAAGAACAATTATACGACCTCGTTTGTTTTGGGTTAGGGCATTATCGGAAATTTATAATCCAAAAATGGCCATTGCTGTAACCGAAAAACTGCAAAAAAGATACCCGGAAACGACTTTATGTATGGTTGGCCCGGACAAAGACGGAAGTCTGGATGCGGTAAAAGCCTATGCCGATCTTAAAGGTGTCGCTGTTGCGTTTACCGGGAGATTATCAAAAGCCGAATGGACAAACCTGGCTGCTGATTATGACATTTTTTTAGCAACGTCTCATTTCGACAATATGCCGGTTAGCGTAATGGAAGCGATGGCTTTGGGATTACCGATAGTGGCTACAAACGTTGGTGGAATTCCGTTTTTGTTGGATAAAGATGGTGAGGCGCAACTGGTCGCCGATGGAGATATTGATGCGATGGTTAACGCTATTCAGAAGTTAATCGAAAATCCGGATATAGCTCAAAAACAAATCGAAAAAGCGTACCGTAAAGTCGAAAGTTTTGACTGGAAAGAAATCAAAAAGCAATGGAAGCGATTGTTTGAGTATTAGTAATATTATTGTATGTTTGTTCTATTAAATAAAGATTAATTCTAAAAAAAACAACTGTAAGCTATTTTAATTATATAAAAGCTTGTTTTTTTGTAGAAATACATTTCCCCCACATGAGCAGCAAAAAAATACATTTTGAAATTTCTGAAAGGAAAGTGCTTTTGCGTTTAATAGATGTTTTCGCTGTTTTTGCTGCCTTATATTTTTTGACGGTTACGTTTAAATTTCATTATTTTTCATTTAAAGAATCATCGCTCGGTTCCATACTTTTTCTGGGGCTTTACATTAACCTGTTCGGAACCATTTTCGAAATGTATAACCTACAGGTGGCCAGTAATCAGTTTCAAATTGTTAAAAGTACCATATTAACGGCTTGTATGACGGTGTTTTGCTATTTGCTGACTCCTGTTTTTACGCCGATATTACCATCTAACCGTTTGCAGATCATTTACTTCTTTTTTGCAATATTGCTGAGCCTGTTTGCCTGGCGGTTTTTTTACCTGCATTTTCTGGCCTCCCATCGTTTTGTGAAAAGAGTGGTTTTTGTGTGCAGTCGCGATACCATTGCGCAATTGGCACTGGAATTGGGGAAAGCCGATCCACATTATGAAATTGCCGGATTTGTTTCTTCTGAAAGTCAGGTTGTTGAAAATGAAAATACCGACGGTTTCCAGGAAATCGATTTTGCTGAATTGGAGTTTTTTGTGAAAAAACATTCGGTTGCCGAGGTGGTTATTGCTCTAAAAGGGACGAAACCGATCGCTCCCGATGTATACCAACAGTTACTGAATCTGCTCGAAAAAGGGGTGGTGATACGGGAATATATGCAGGTGTACGAACACGCTACGCAACGGTTACCAATATTATATGCCGAAAAGGATTTTTACAGGTTGTTTCCCTTTAGCCGTAGTAATCACAATCGTTTGTATCTGATTGTAATGCGTGGTTTTGAAATTCTGTTTTCTGTTTTGGGGCTGTTATTTGGTTGTCTGTTACTGCCGGTTGTTTGTATCGGAAATGCAATTAGTAATAAAGGGCCATTGTTTTATACACAGGAAAGGGTTGGAAAAAACGGCATTCCGTTTCGGATTTATAAATTCCGTTCTATGATAACCAACGCCGAACAGCATGGTGCTGTTTTTGCAAAAGCGAATGATGTTCGGATAACGCCTTTCGGGAAATTCCTGCGGCGCTCCCGTATCGATGAATTTCCACAGTTTATTAATGTGTTAAAAGGTGATATGGCCGTGATTGGCCCACGTCCGGAACGTCCTTTTTTTGTCGATGCAATTTCTCAAAAAATGCCGTTTTATCAGATCCGACATATTATAAAACCGGGGCTTACCGGTTGGGCTCAGGTGAATTATTCCTATGGGGAAAGTATCGAAGACAGTATGGTAAAACTGCAATACGACTTATACTATATTAAACATCGAAGTGTTTTTCTCGATGTGAATATTATCATTAAAACGCTGAGTACCGTTTTATTTTACAGAGGACAATAATTATAGCTTTTCTTTCCGAAGCAAGCGGACTAATAGCGCAGTGTTTGCCAGGATAATCGGAAGCATTAACAGGAAATGGTCTTTGTTAAAAGCATAACCGATAAATACTAGCATCGAAACAAAACAAGCATAGGCACTGATTCGGAATCCCTTTTTGTTTTTAGCAATTAAAAAGAATAAAGAGATCAGGAATATTGGGCTGATCACCAAAGTGTTGTAGTTGGCCGAAACTTCTTCGTGGAAGGAATAAGAGCCAACCAATGCGAAAAACAAGCCCATTAACCCCATAATTGCCAAGTAGCCAATCGCAACGGGCTTTTTATGAGCAAACGCCACAAATAACGCCAAAGCCGCTATAAAGGTATAGCTGTTATTCCAAAGTGAACCGGAAGTATCCGTTGGTTGTTGCTGGTATACGGTAACGGTTTCAGAAGCCAAAGGTATCGCACCCGATTTGGTTTTGGAAACGCCTTCCATCAATTCCAAAGGTAAGAATAGTTTATCCGACTGTTTGTCGACTTTAGCACCAAAAATAAGATTGATTCCCAGTTTTTCATAAAAACTATTCGCCAGATAGGAATTTAATGTCGTACGGTAGTCTTTTTGGGTATCCGGAATGTCGGTGCTGATAGCTGTTTTTAGAAGGCTGTTGATCCGTTCGGCTACCATAGTGGTACAGTTACGGTCGATAAATTTATAAGTATAAAATTTCTGATCGGATGAAAGTACGGCTACCAAATCATTGATCAACTGTTGTTTCTGTTCCGGTGTTAAATTTAGTTTTTGCTCGTAAACCGTACGATTTTCATATTGGTAGTTCTGAATAAATTCGTCATACGAACCAGTGGCGACAAAGTATTGCATATCGCCTTTTACAAACTTCATATAAAAATTAGGTGTGCTAAAATCGAAGGCGCCATAATTAAAAACCACATCCACTCCATTTTGTATGTTGTGAATCCGTAGTGCCGTATGCCCGAAAAGGGAATGCAACTGATTTCCGGAACCACAGGTTAACAAGCTGACTTCTGTTTGTTCGGATACTAATAAATTGGTTTGTGCGGAGCTAGTAGTCGTGAACAGTAAAAATAAAGTCAGAATCGAAAGAGTAAAGGAACGCATGGTTTTGACGGTGTTAAGTTATCTGCTGAAAATGCCTAAATCAACTTTTAAGGAAAAAATATTGGAATACAAAGCCACACTCTGATCGCCAATGTCGGTTAATGCATAATCAACCTGAATGCCTTTGTATTTAAAACCAAGGCCAAGATTCGGCTGG
Source organism: Flavobacterium sp. WV_118_3 (assembly GCF_039778605.1). NCBI lineage: Bacteria > Pseudomonadati > Bacteroidota > Flavobacteriia > Flavobacteriales > Flavobacteriaceae > Flavobacterium > Flavobacterium sp. WV_118_3. Next base: position 325,486 of record NZ_CP156060.1, read on the forward strand.
AAATTCAGCTTTTCGGAATTGTCTATTTGTTTTACATTCTGGAAATTACCCACACCGGCGCGTAAAAAAACCAGATCGGTATAACCAAATTCAAAACCGGCTGCCGGATCGATACTTACTGCATTGGTCGAAATAATATCGTTGGTCCGGGCAAAGCGCATGTTAAGTTGCGTGGCTGCCAGAATGCTGTAATCGTAGCGGATGATAAATTTTTTGGAAAGACCAAGTTGTACTTTCGGAAGGGTAATCTCAGTGGTTTCCGGAGCCTCCTGATTCTCGCCCGGTACGGCATCCTTTATTTTGTTGTAGGCATCTTCGTCGATGGTCCATACGTTATATGTAGTAGTAATATCGCGAACCATCAAACCCACTTTCCAATCGTTTTTTTCGTATTGGATTCCCAGATCAAAACCAAATCCCCACGAACTGGCAAAATCTCCGATAATACGACGGATAATCTTAGCATTTACACCATAATTAAATCCGTCTAACGGCAAAGCACGGGCATAGGAAAAAGTTAAACCGTAATCGGCCGCCGAAAACAAGCTGATCCGGTTGTAATCAATATTCCCCTGACTGTCGATTAATTGGGTGGTATTCAGGATGTCGTCAACCCCAAAACGAATCAGGGATACGCCCAAAGCGCTGCGATCGTCAATTTTCATCGCAAAACCGGCATAGTCATATTGGGCGATGTTGGCAAAATAACTGGCGTGCATCAAACCAATCTGTTTTCCTTCTACTTTTAGTAGTCCGGCGGGATTCCAATATCCGGAATTGACATCGGCACTATGGGCTACAACCGCATTGGCCATACCCAAAGCAGCAGCATCCACACCAATATTCATAAATTCGTTGGAATACTTTCTAATGGACTGACTGTAAGAAAGAAACTGAAATAAAAGAAATAATAGTAATAAGGTTTTTTTCAAAGCCGTTTATTTTATACAAATATGAAATAAAAATCTCAAATACTAAACTCTATTTTGTATTAACTTATTGTATTACCTTTGTCATAAAATTTGTAATTTGGTCTCTTGTGACGAGAGTTTCAAGACCTCCTAAAAAACGAAATCTATATGTCTGTAAAGAAACACATTCCTAATGTTATTACGCTTTTAAATCTTTCTGCCGGAATCTTTGCTTTGATTCATGCTTTTAACGGAAATTATAACGAAGCCTTTTCCTGTGTTTGTGTGGGTATATTTTTTGATTTTTGGGATGGCTTTTTTGCCCGGTTGCTAAAAGTGCAAAGTCCGCTTGGCGTGCAATTGGATTCTTTGGCCGATATGGTGACCAGTGGTGTCGTTCCGGGTGTGGTGATGTATAAAATGCTGGCCGATATTCAGGAAAATCAACCGGATTATAACCTGACACCGGAAACCTTCTATATGGGGATTGTACCCTACCTTGGGTTTTTAATCACGTTAGGATCGTGCTACCGATTGGCGAAGTTTAATATCGATACGCGTCAGACCGATTCATTTATCGGATTGCCAACACCTGCCAATGCCTTATTGATCATGAGTATCCCGATGATTTTATTCGATAATCAGTTTGAAGCGCTTTCCAACTTGTTGAGTAATCCATATGTTTTAGTAGGAATCAGCTTGTTTAGTGCTTATATTTTAAATGCTGAAATTCCTTTGTTTTCATTAAAAGTGAAATACTTTAGTTGGGAGAATAATAAAACACAAATACTGTTTATGATCGTTTCGGCCTTGTTCCTGATCTTCTTCCAGTATTTGGGAATTCCGATGATCATTTTGTTTTATGTGTTACTTTCGGTAATCATCAATAAACGAAACCAAGGAGTCAAAGCCGCTTAAACCCCATGAAAAAGCGTACTACTCCTCGAAAAAGACCAACTGCTTCCCGGAGTTCAAAAGCAAAATCCAAAAAGCGCTTTTCAACCGGGAAAATCATTTTATATGTTGCGGCGATAGCGCTGGCAATTACTTTGGTTGCGACGGTTTACCAGTATCGCAATGGTTTTCTGTATTATCTGGGGTTTAAAACCGATAAAGTAGCCGGAAAGTTAAGTGCCGAGGAACGTAAAATAGCCGATGTCCGTATTTTTGAAATCCTTAGTCGGCATGATACGAAACTGGTCGGTTTTGATGTGTCCGAATATCAGGATAAAATCGATTGGGGCGCGATCGATAAAATGGAAGGAGAGTTTCCGCTTAGTTTTGTCTTTATTCGTTCCACGGCCGGAAATAACTATGTCGACGGTCGGTTTGAAGAAAACTGGGCAGCAGCTAAAAAGCATCATTTTGTCCGCGGTGCATACCACTATTACCGACCCAATGAAAACTCACTGGAACAAGCGGAGTTGTTTATCAAAACGGTAAAACTGCAAAAAGGCGATTTTCCTCCGGTCTTGGATATTGAAAAACTTCCGGATGGGCAATCGATGGATAGCCTGAAAGTAGGTTTAAAACGTTGGTTAAAACGGGTGGAACGCCATTATAAAGTAAAACCGATTATCTATTCCGGCGAAAGCTATTATAAAGATTTTTTAAAAGACGAGTTTAAAGGCTATCAATTCTGGATTGCCAATTATAACTTTTTTGTCGAAAATATAAAAGACGAATGGCTGTTGTGGCAGTTTACCGAACAAGCCGAAGTCGACGGTGTAAAAGGTTTGGTGGATATCAATGTTTTTAATGGAAACGGCGAAGATCTTCGGGCTATTACGATAAAAAAATAAGGGGTATCAAATGACACCCCTTTATTTTTATTTAAAATTCTAATTTCTTACGACGTAATTCGAAGTTTTGTCCGAGGTATACTTTTCGTACCATTTCATCTTCGGCTAATTCTTCCGGTACACCGGCTTTTAGAATCCCACCTTCAAACATCAGGTAGGTTTTGTCGGTAATGGCAAGGGTTTCCTGTACGTTGTGATCGGTAATCAGGATTCCGATGTTTTTATTTTTTAGCTGCGCTACAATACGCTGAATGTCTTCTACCGCTACCGGGTCGACACCAGCAAAAGGTTCGTCCAACAGAATAAATTTCGGATCGGTGGCCAACGCCCGTGCGATTTCAGTACGACGTCGTTCTCCTCCGGAAAGTAAATCCCCACGGTTGGTACGAATGTGTTGTAAGCTGAATTCATCGATTAGTGATTCCATTTTGGCTTCCTGTTCCTTTTTGGATAATTTAGTCAGTTGCAGTACGCTCATAATGTTGTCTTCGATACTTAACTTTCTGAAAACGGAAGCTTCCTGCGCCAGATAACCAATGCCGTTTTGTGCCCGTTTGTACATCGGGAAGTCGGTAATGTCCATGTCGTCCAGGTAAATATTGCCGCTATTCGGTTTTACCAGTCCTACAATCATGTAGAAGGAGGTGGTTTTTCCGGCACCGTTCGGACCTAATAATCCTACGATTTCTCCTTGGTTCACTTCTACGGAAATGCCCTTTACAACGCTTCTTTTCTTGTAGGTTTTGATTAGGTTTTCAGCTCTTAATTTCATTCTTATAGTCGTATAAAATTGCGTAAGGTCGTGTGTTATGCCTTATAAACGCCTTGCAAATAAACAAATAAAGGCGTAAATGCGGAATAAATTAACAATTAATTATTTTCTAAAGCTTCCCAGAATTCGTATGCGCGTCGCAAATGCGGAATAACAATCGTTCCGCCAACCAAAGTAGCGATTCCCATCGCTTCCATCATTTCTTCACGGGTGATTCCGTTTTTATAGGCCGTCTCCAGATGGTATTTGATACAGTCGTCACAACGCAGTACGGCCGATGCTACCAATCCCAATAATTCTTTTGTTTTCACATCCAAAGCACCTTCCATATAGGCATTGGTATCCAGGTTGAAGATGCGTTTGATGATCTTGTTGTTGTCGTTTAATAACTTTTCGTTCATTTTAGAACGGTAATCGTTGAATTCCTGTACTAAATTGGCCATGGCTATGTGTTTTTGAGTTCTTGTTTCTTCACTACAAACTTAGAAATGAAAATACTTAGTTCGTATAGGATTACCAGCGGAATGGTAACGATCATCTGGCTGATGACGTCCGGAGGTGTTACAATGGCAGCAATGATCAAAATTATTACGTAGGCATATTTTCGGTAGGTTCTTAAAAAGCTCGGAGAGACAATGCCCAATCGGGAAAGGAAATAAATGACGATCGGTAATTCGAAAACCAGTCCGGTCGATAGGGATGTGGATTTTACCAATCCAATATAGGACTGAATGTCGATTGAGTTTACAACGAATTTACTAATGGTCAGATTGGCCAGGAAGTTAATCGACAGTGGTGTGATCACAAAATAACCGAACATCACTCCGAGGAAGAAAAGCAGCGACGATACAAAAATAAAGTATCGGGCGTTGCGTTTTTCTTTTTCGTATAAAGCCGGGCTGATAAATTTCCATAGTTCCCATAAGATAAACGGGAAGGCAAGGATAAATCCAACGGTTATCGAAGTCCAGATCAACATCGCAAACTGACCTTCCATCGTACGGTTTTGCAGTTCAAACGGAAGTTCGGTCATACAAAAACTTTGATCCAGGTCGTATTTCTGAGCCAGTTCACAGAAAAAACGGTAGGTTACAAAATTACCGTCTTTCGGGCCAAATATAACGGAGTCGAAAATAAAATCACTGTAATAATAGGCTACGCATCCACCCGCTAAAATGGCAATTGTACTTCGTATCAGGAGCCAGCGGAGTTCTTCCAAATGATCCAGAAACGACATTTCTTTCATGCTTTTTTTCTTTCCCATTAGATAATCCCTTCTTTTAAAATGTCGTGAATATGTATGATGCCGATATAGTGTCCTTCGTTTGCAACAACCAGTTGCGTGATGGAATTGTTTTCCATGATGTTAAAAGCATCAACAACCATATCGGTAGTTTTGACCATTTTCGGGTTTTGAGTCATAATGTCTTTTGCGGTCAGATCGCCAAAAGAATCCCTGTTATTTAGCATTCTTCGGATGTCACCATCGGTGATAATACCCAGGATTTTACCGTTTTCGACTACAGCAGTTACCCCCAATCGTTTTTCGGAAATTTCCATAATCACGGTTTTGATGCCGGCATCCGGACGAACTACCGGTTTGTGCGTAGCATCCAGCATATCGCTTACGCGAAGCAGTAATTTTTTACCCAAGGCGCCACCGGGATGGTATTTGGCAAAATCCTCGCTTTTAAAATTGCGGAGTTCCATCAGGCATACGGCCAGCGCATCACCTAAAACCAACTGTGCGGTCGTACTGTTGGTCGGTGCCAGATTATTCGGGCACGCTTCTGCTTCTACATAGGCGTTTAAAACATAATCGGATTCTTTTGCCAGAAAAGATGACGTACTGGCGGTCATTCCGATCAAAGGATTTCCGAAGCGTTTTAACAACGGAACCAGAACTTTTATTTCCGGGCTGTTTCCGCTTTTGGAAATGCAAATCACTACATCGCCGGGTTGTACCATTCCTAAATCGCCATGTATCGCTTCGGCGGCATGCAGGAACATCGATGGGGTGCCGGTGGAGTTTAGTGTTGCCACTATTTTGGTTGCGATAATCGCGCTTTTTCCGATGCCGGTTATTACCAGGCGTCCGCTGCTATTGTAGATCAGGTTTACGGCTTTTGCAAAATCGTCGTCCAGGTAGTTGATCAGATTTGCAATGCTCTCACTTTCAGATTGTATGGTTTTTCTGGCTGTAGCCAAAATGCTTTCGATAGTGCTCAAATCAGAAGTTTTATAAAATTTGTGTGTATGAAAGATTTTTGTATCTTTATATTCTGCAAATTTATGTAAAATACTGTATAATAAATAATGAAACTAACCGAAATTGACTTGCACAAAGAGTTAAAAAAGTATTTTGGTTTTAACCAATTCAAAGGTTTACAGGAGGACGTTGTTCGAAGTATTATTACAGGTAATAACACTTTTGTTATCATGCCTACCGGTGGTGGAAAATCCCTATGTTACCAGTTGCCGGCATTGGTGTTAGAAGGAACTGCAATCGTCGTTTCACCGTTGATTGCCTTAATGAAGAATCAGGTCGATGCTATTCGAAGCTTGTCTTCTGAAGCGGGTGTTGCCCACGTTTTGAATTCTTCACTGACAAAAACAGAAATTAATCAGGTAAAAAAAGACATTACTTCCGGATTGACGAAGCTGCTGTATGTGGCCCCCGAATCGTTGACCAAAGAAGAATATGTCCACTTTTTACGGGAAGTGCCCTTGTCGTTTGTAGCTATTGATGAAGCCCACTGTATTTCCGAATGGGGACATGATTTCCGACCGGAATACCGCAATCTTCGCAATATTATCAAACAACTGGGCGATGTGCCGGTGATCGGTTTAACCGCTACGGCAACTCCTAAAGTTCAGGAAGATATTCTAAAAAACCTGGACATGACTGATGCAAATACTTTTAAAGCATCTTTTAACCGTCCGAATCTGTTTTATGAAGTGCGTACCAAAACGAAAAATGTCGAATCCGATATCATTCGTTTTATCAAACAACATAAAGGAAAATCCGGGGTTATCTACTGTCTTAGCCGTAAAAAGGTTGAGGAAATTGCTCAGGTATTACAGGTAAACGGTGTCAGCGCTGTACCGTATCATGCCGGACTGGATGCCAAAACCAGAGCCAAACATCAGGATATGTTCCTGATGGAGGACGTGGAAGTCGTGGTGGCAACCATTGCTTTCGGTATGGGAATCGATAAGCCGGATGTGCGCTATGTGATCCATCACGATATTCCAAAGTCGCTTGAGAGTTACTATCAGGAAACCGGTAGAGCCGGACGTGACGGTGGTGAAGGGCATTGTGTTGCGTATTACTCGTATAAAGATATTGAGAAACTCGAAAAATTCATGTCGGGAAAACCCGTAGCCGAACAGGAAATTGGTTTTGCGTTGTTACAGGAAGTTGTGGCCTACGCCGAAACGTCGATGTCGCGTCGTAAATTCCTGTTGCATTATTTCGGAGAAGAATTCGACGAAGTAAACGGAGAAGGTGCCGATATGGACGACAATGTTCGCAATCCGAAAAAGAAAATCGAAGCACAGGATCAGGTGGTGACACTACTGGAAATCGTTCGCGATACCAAACAGTTGTACAAATCCAAAGAAATCATATTTACGCTGATCGGTAAGATTAATGCAATAATTAAAGCGCATAAGACGGATGCACAGTTGTTTTTCGGAAAAGGTAAAGACTTTGAAGAAAAATACTGGATGGCACTTATTCGTCAGGTTTTGGTCGACGGTCTTTTGTCGAAAGATATTGAAACCTACGGTGTTTTAAAACTAACGTCAAAAGGGGAGGATTTTATTCAAAATCCAAGTTCGTTTTTGATGTCGGAAGACCATGAATACAACGAGTCGGATGATGAAACCGTAGTGACTGCTTCCAAATCTTCGGGAACGGCAGATGAAACCCTGATGGGAATGCTGAAAGACCTGCGTAAAAAAGTAGCTAAAAAAATAGGAGTACCGCCATTTGTGGTATTTCAGGATCCTTCGCTGGAAGATATGTCTTTAAAATATCCGATCAACCTGGATGAACTGAGTAATGTTCACGGTGTTGGTGAAGGGAAAGCTAAAAAATACGGAAAAGAATTCGTGGAACTGATCGCCCGTTATGTGGAAGACAATGATATCGTTCGTCCGGATGATCTTGTTGTAAAATCAACGGGAGCCAATTCGGCCTTAAAACTGTATATTATTCAGAATATCGACAGGAAATTGTCGCTAAATGATATTGCCGCATCAAAAGGGCTGGATATGGATGCATTGTTAAAGGAAATGGAGCAGATCGTATATTCCGGAACCAAATTGAATATCAAATATTGGATCGACGATATTTTAGATGATGATCAACAAGAAGAGATTCACGATTATTTTATGGAATCCGAATCCGATAATATTAAGGATGCCTTAAAAGAATTCGACGGCGATTATGATACTGAAGAGTTGCGACTGATGCGAATTAAGTTTATCAGCGAGGTAGCCAATTAAAAAAGAATATTTTTAGATAGTACACCTGACAGGTTTCCAAAACCTGTCAGGTGTTTTTTTATGGGAAAGTGTTTTTGTCTTTATTCGGAATACAATTCGCCGCGGTGTGGTTTTAGTGCATCGCGAACCGGAATCATGTTTTCGTCGGTTACGACCATATAGGCAATGGCATACATTTCGTTAAGTATTTCAAACCCGGTAATGGATAATGGTAGTTTTTCCATTGCGATATATTCTTTTAAATGAATCTCGTGGTGTTCGGCCGTTTTGGCTGCAGCCGGTCCGCGAAAATCCCAAATCAGTTTTATTTGTCTGGACATTGTTTTTTATATTTAAACAACAAAATTACAAAGGATAATTTAGCTGTAAAACTGAAAAATGGATCGGGAGGAATCATTTCGGTTCCAAATCACTATTTTTGCAGTCTGATTTAAAATCAAATCCATAAAATGCCAAGAGAATTACAAATACAGGTTGCTCCGGATGTAGCAGCAAATCAGGAATTATTGCAGCAACATATTGCCAGGTTGGTACAGAGCAATGTTTCGGATATTCAGCATGTTTCGATACTGAAACGTTCTATCGATGCGCGTCAGCGTTCGGTAAAAATCAACCTGAAAGTAGCGGTGTATTTTACGGATGAAAAATTTACGGAAATCAAAATCGATTTGCCGGATTATAAAAATGTAACCAATACTCAGGAGGTAATTGTGATTGGCGCAGGTCCTGCCGGACTTTTTGCGGCTTTGCAATTAATCGAACTGGGATTGTGTCCGGTTCTTATTGAAAGAGGAAAAGATGTTCGCGGTAGGCGCAGGGATTTAAAAGCAATCAACCGGGATCATGTTGTAGATGAAGATTCCAATTATTGTTTTGGAGAAGGTGGTGCCGGAACCTATTCCGATGGAAAGTTGTATACCCGTTCGAAAAAAAGAGGGGATGTAAACCGTATTCTGGAATTATTGGTGGCCTACGGTGCCTCGCCGGATATATTGGTGGAAGCGCATCCGCATATCGGAACCAATAAATTGCCGAAAATTATTCAGGACATACGGGAAAAGATCATTGAATGTGGTGGGAAAGTCTTGTTCGAAACCCGTGTTACCGATATCCTGGTTAAGAATAATGAAGTGTACGGTGTGGAAATTCATACCGGAGAACAACTGTTGGCGCAGAAGATCATCTTGGCTACCGGACATTCGGCTCGTGATATTTTTGAATTACTGGATCGGAAAAAAATCCTGATCGAAGCCAAACCGTTTGCGTTGGGCGTTCGTGCAGAGCATCCGCAATCCTTAATTGATAGTATTCAGTATTCCTGTGATTTTAGAGGTGAATTTTTGCCGCCGGCGCCATATTCGATCGTAAAGCAGGTAAATGGCCGTGGCATGTATTCTTTTTGTATGTGTCCGGGTGGTGTTATCGCGCCTTGTGCTACCAGTCCCGGCGAAGTGGTGACCAATGGATGGTCGCCTTCGAAAAGGGATCAGGAAACCGCAAATTCCGGTATTGTAGTCGAATTAAAACTGGAAGATTTTAAGCCGTTTGCTAAATTTGGTGCTCTGGCGGGAATGGAATTCCAAAAGGCAATCGAACAAAAAGCATGGCATCTGGCCGGAGAAACTCAAAAAGTGCCGGCACAACGTATGGTCGATTTTACACAACATAAAGTATCAACGTCTATTCCAAAAACATCTTATGTTCCGGGAACGACTTCTGTGGAATTAGGTCAGGTATTTCCGGGATTTTTAACGCAGATTATGCGCGAAGGTTTTGTTGACTTTGGAAAATCGATGAAAGGCTATCTGACAAATGAGGCGATTTTACATGCACCGGAAAGTCGTACTTCTTCACCGGTTCGTATTCCGCGTGATAACGAAAGTTTAGAACATTTACAAATTAAAGGACTTTATCCTTGTGGCGAAGGAGCCGGATATGCCGGTGGAATTATTTCTGCAGCCATCGATGGTGAAAAATGCGCCTTGAAGGTAGCAGAAAGTATAGCGCGATAATTTTTACTGCTTTTTAAGCCATAGTAAGGCTTTTGAAACGACCTGATCGGATGAAGCTTCCGCATCGGGAGTGATGCCGTTTTTATATAGCGTTTTGTTGCGATCGGCAAAATAACCCGTCGTGATTGAAATCGTAGCGCCATCCGAAAGTATATAGGTTTCGTTAAGGGTGGAAGCGCTATAGGTTGTGGTTCCAAAACTTCTGGTTTTTGGTCGTCCTTTAAATGCAACGGCAATTGCCTCGCCTGAATTTCGGGTAGTATCGTCGGTTAGTATAGCTACTGGAGGCGTGTTGTTCTTTAATTTATAAAATTCGTGAAGATCTTCTACAAGCGTATTCCCGTAAAATATTTTTCCGTTTTCACTAATCCATGGCTCTTCATTGGTGTCGTTTATAAAATAACCAACGGTTCCGTTGCCTAATATAGGTGCAATTGCAGCGAGCATCGGACTGATTGATCCGCTGTTGTTTCCTCTTATATCTATAATCCAGCCTTTTGTCGGGCGTTTGTCCTGTTCTATAATCTGTTGGATTATTTGCTGACGGTACATTTCAATCTCATCTTCGTCTTTCGGGCAATTGCCGAGATATAAATAACCAATGTCTTTTGGGATTGTGCCCGATGGTATTTTCGGGATTATTTCATTATCGGCATTTTCCGGTTGCGGTGTATTAAAGGAACTATGACGATCTTTTAATAATTGCAAGGCATACATAACCGATAGATGGGCTTCCTGTACGGTTGTTGCTTTTCCGGCATGCGCCAGTACATCGGTTCTGAATTTTGTCCAGTCGATGTGTTTCCGATTGACGGATTTGTTTTCCAGTAACGTGATCACTTCATTCAGATAGTTTTTTGCTTCCGGAGAAATGCTTTGTTCTTTCTCCCGGCAACCGGAAAATAATGTGGCAATAAGTACTAAAATAAATAACGACCGCATGACAGGATTTTTAATTATCGGTAAAGATACTATAACTCGTATCGGGAATAACAGGCTTTAACGCTTTATTCAGATTGTTGCGGGTTGTCGATGGGATGGTGTAACGGGCGTTCCATTTGAACCAGATCAAAACCGATATCCCAATAGTCTTTTACGACAGCTTTGGTTTTAAAACCAAATTTCTGGTAAAATGGATAGACCAGTTGTGAGGTGCGTACAGATATCAGTTCGATTCCGTCGATGGCCTGGATTTGCTGAATTCGGAATCGGGTTAAAGCCGATCCCAATCCTTTGCCCTGACTATCGGGATGAAAAAGATCCCAGGATATTTTGGCTGTTTTGCGGTCTTCGGTCAAGTTAACGCCACCGGAACCCAATACAATGCTATCAACTTCAACTACAAAATAGTATTCCAGATGCCGGTCCAGATATTCTGCAAAATCGGCTTCTTCGCTCGGTGCAAAATAATCGGGAATGTTTCGCTTTAAAAGGGCTATAAGTTGTGGTTTATCGCTATCCTGATAACGACGGATCTGAATATTCATTTGTTTTTAATTTGACGTTGTATAATGAAGGTACTCAAAAATACTGTTAAATTATCGGAAAATACAACTCTTTTTTTAGTACCGGCAACGGTGATTGAAAGCGATATAAACCGTTTCTTTTTTGTATTTTTGGCAGGTAATCCGAAGCTATGACAGAAGAGAAAGTAATATTAGTAAACGAAAAAGACGAACCCATAGGATTGATGCCGAAAATGGAAGCGCATGAAAAAGCGTTGTTGCATCGTGCCTTTTCGGTTTTTGTGCTGAACGATAAAAACGAAATCATGTTGCAGCAAAGAGCGCATCATAAATACCATTCGCCGTTATTATGGACCAATACCTGTTGCAGTCATCAACGGGAAGGGGAAAATAATGTCCAGGCCGGATCGCGTCGATTACAGGAAGAAATGGGGTTTACAACCGAGTTAAAAGAGCTTTTTTCCTTTATCTATAAAGCGCCTTTTGATAATGGATTGACAGAACACGAACTGGATCACGTGATGATTGGGTATTATAATGAAGTACCGCAAATTAACCCGGACGAAGTGGAAAACTGGAAATGGATGACCATTGAGGCGGTTAAAGAAGATATGGAATTACATCCGGAAATCTATACGGTTTGGTTTAAAATCATCTTCGATAAGTTTTACCATTACCTGGAAGCACATAAAGTTTAAAATAGAAACATGAGAGTAACTGTTAGCCGTAAAGCCCATTTTAATGCCGCCCACCGATTGTATCGTAAAGATTGGACCTTCGAAAAAAACCAGGCCGTTTTTGGAAAATGCAACAATCCCAATTACCACGGGCATAACTATGAACTTATTGTAAGTGTTACCGGTGAAATCGATCCGGAAACCGGTTATGTTATGGATCTTGGCGAATTGGCTGCTATTATTCAACGGGAAGTGGAAGAACGATTGGATCATAAAAACCTGAATCTTGATGTGCCGGAATTTGAAAACCTGAATCCCACTGCCGAGCATATCGCTGTTGTGATATGGGATAAGCTCCGAAAAGAAATAGCAACCAATAAGGATTTAGAAGTGGTGCTTTATGAAACACCACGAAATTTTGTAACCTATAACGGAAAATAAGATGCGCATAAAAGTGGGCGACCGTATTCCGGAATTTGAAACGACAGACGCTAATGGTGCTGTTTTTTCGATAAATACTCTTTTGGGTAAAAAACCACTGGTGATCTATTTTTATCCCAAAGACGATACACCTGGTTGTACCAAAGAAGCCTGTGCTTTCCGGGATAGTTATGAAGATTTTTCCGATTTGGGAGCTGAAATAATCGGAATAAGCGGCGATAGTAGTACTTCGCATCAGAAATTTGCCAGTCGCTATAAACTCCCTTTTATTTTGTTGGCCGATAAAGGAAATGTAATCCGAAAACAATTTGGGGTTCCGACAAATTTGCTAGGGCTATTACCGGGACGGGTAACCTACATTGTAGACCGTGCCGGAATTGTTCGTTTGGTGTTTAATAGTATGAACGCAAGTCAGCATATGCCCAAAGCCCTTGAGGCGATCCGATCGATGGAATAAGTTTTAACGCAACTAATAAATGTTTGTGTTGGTTATTTACAAAACTTTTTTGCATTTTTGCTAATCTAATAAAATGAATTAATAGATTTATGGCAATAGATTGGTATCCGTTATTATTTTCCCCCATTTTAAAAGACAGAATTTGGGGAGGTACCAAATTATCGTCCTTACTACATAAAGACATCGTATCACTAACTACTGGTGAAAGTTGGGAAATATCTACTGTTCCCGGCGATATTAGTGTTGTCGAAAATGGAAAACTGGCTGGGAAATCTTTGGAAGAAATTTTGGATATGGATCCGGAGGCTTTGTTAGGAAAAAAGGTTTATGCAACATTTGGAACAGCCTTTCCTTTATTATTTAAGTTTTTGGATGCCAAAGAGGATTTGTCGATTCAGTTACATCCGAACGATGAACTGGCGCGTATTCGTCATAATTCCTTCGGAAAAACCGAAATGTGGTATGTGATGCAGGCCGACCCGGATTCGCGGATTATCGTAGGATTTGAAAAAGAAGCGTCTCCCGAAGAATACCTGTACCATCTGGAACACAAAACCCTGACCAAGATACTGAAAGAAATAAAAGTGGCTCCCGGCGATGTTTTTTTTCTGGAAACAGGAACTATTCATGCAATTGGTGCCGGAATCGTGATCGCAGAAATACAACAGACATCCGATATTACCTATCGCGTATACGATTGGGATCGTGTTGATGCCGAAGGAAAATCGCGGGAATTACATATCGATTTGGCCTTGGATGCGATCGATTATACCGTTTCAAATACAAAATGTGAGTATTCTAAAATAGTGAATACGGCTAACCCGGTAATTGACTGTCCGTATTTTACAACTAATTTTATTCCATTGGATGGGGCATTGGATTTTCAAAAAACAGCCGATTCTTTTACGGTTCTGGTTTGTACTGAAGGTACTTTTTCCATTCGAACCCATGGAATGATAACTGCTTTTCAAAAAGGTGATACGGTGTTGATTCCGGCTGTAATAACCGATTTTCAGCTTAGTGGATCTGCTTCGCTATTAGAAATATTCATTTCTTAATATGTAATCAAAAGAATAGTTGTAATTTTGCCATCGAAATTTTAAACATTAGAAAAATGGCAAGCGTTAGAAATTTAAAAAAAGACATCAATTACGTTTTAGGTGATATTATCGAAGCAGTTTACATTTGGGAGATGACGACCACTGGTAAACCAACAGAAGCTTCAGATGCCTTGGTAACGGAAGCGATCGCAACATTCGATAATTTGGTTACTAAAGTGAACCAGAAGAATGTTGAAAATAAAAAAGCGCATTTTAAGCAAATTAATAAAGAATTAGAAGAGGCTGCAAATCAGTTGGTTGATAAAGTTAACGCGCTGTAGTCTGAAAAATCAATAAAAAGTGCTCAAAAAATATTTGGAAGTTTCAAAAACAGCCTTATATTTGCAACCGAATTGAGACGCCGGTGTAGCTCAGCTGGCTAGAGCAGCTGATTTGTAATCAGCAGGTCGTGGGTTCGAGTCCCTCCATCGGCTCAATTTTTTGCCACTTTTTGTGGTTTTATTGAAAATAAAATACAGGACATTTTTAATTGACCTAGTATTTAAACTGATTTGAGACGCCGGTGTAGCTCAGCTGGCTAGAGCAGCTGATTTGTAATCAGCAGGTCGTGGGTTCGAGTCCCTCCATCGGCTCAATCATCTATCTTTAAGCCACTTGAAGAAAGTGGTTTTTTTATTTATAAAGGTTTAAGGGATTACCGTAAGGTAATCCCTTTTGTTTTTTAGGACGATACCGCCCGGAATCCTTCTATTAGACGTAGTGCTCGTGCTAAGTAGATAATTGAGCGTACGATTGCAAAAGTCTTATAACAGTCTCTGGATTACCTTTTTTAATAGTATATTTTTTGATAACTTCGATAGTATGTCAAAATTAAAACCGAATATAATATTGGTGAATTGTATTATGGTAGTTTTAATTAATTGTCCCTTCTTTAATTACAATGCCTCACAAATTTCCTCTGTTTACACCTTTTGAAAAACTTCAATAACTAGCGAATACAATTCGTGACGACCATTCAATGTCTGGTACTTCCCTTTATAAAAACGAATAGTAACTAACTCCCGGAATAACAATATCCGGAGATGTTCATGATTTATTTGGGATTTCTCCAGGTATTCCTTTTACGGATGTTAGATTTTTTAGATCCTTCGCTTTTAAAATGTGGGAAAAAAAGTAAGTGAAAATGCTATTGTACCCTATTCTCCCATCGGTTGGTAGCTAATGGCTAAAAAGATAAATAATTGAAGTTTTATTTTTCTAAATAAAAGCCATGATGACCGGATAATTCTATGCTAACGGGGATACTGTAATCCCAAAGGAGAAGAAGTAAATCTTAAGATGTATAATCAAATGAAAAAACAAAAATTTAAACTACAGTTTTTGATAATGGCGCTCATGTTACCATTGTTCACGAATATTAATGCACAATATAATGCAAGTTCGGATGATTCCTATGACAGTTATGTAAGTAGAAAAGGTTGGTCATGGACGATTGATGATGCTCAGAATCTTCCCGAAGGAGAAGGTTTTAGATGGTGGAATCATGGAGGTAACTGTTTTGCAGATTTATTTATGCAGTTAAGAGTCGTTAGAGGTAATTGCATATCGCTTGAAATACCTACTGAAACAGGGCATGCATTGTTCTCACTTTCTGCAAACGATCATCGATCATCTACTACGGATGAGAGCATTTTACCATTTCTGTTCTTAACAAAACGAGATGAACGATCTTGTATATTTTATGGGAAAAATCACTTTTTGAATCTTACAATTAATCCTAGGTCACCCCTAAATCCTTCCACGATTTCCAATGCAGATGGTTTTCGTTTTATCGATTCTAAAGGTGCCGATATTACCAATGAACCAGAATCGTACGGAAGGGAATTAATGCGAATTCAAAAAAATGGGAAGGTTGGAATTGGAACACCAGAACCAGCTACAGCACTTCATCTTAGGGGAGATTTTAGGGTTCAGAATTATATTAATGATAGAAATTATAGTAATACGGAAGATAATTTTAATGTTCATGTTGCAAGAGATGCGACCTTTTTAACAAGTTCCGGAGATGAGAGAGGTATGTTTGTAGAATCCAAAACAGGAAATAAAATAACTATTGGAGATGGCAATGATGATGTTATGATAAAATCCAGTAACATTATCTGTGATAACGGTACATTGACAGATGATATATATATGTCGGTTAACACGATGAGCCATGTTAAGGATGCTGCGTTAACAGTTGCCGGAACTACTTATATAGGTCCCAAAGCAGATTTAGCTGCTGCAGGAAAATTATCAAAATTCAATGAGAGCTATTTATCCAAGTATTGCCTTTGGGTCGAAAAAGGTATTGTTTCGGAAGATTTTGCATTTGCTGGTGTCGCTGTATGGCGCGATGATGTTTTTAATTCCGATTATGATTTGATGCCTTTGGAAGAAGTAAAAAAATTTATCAATCAAAACAACCATTTACCGGATATACCATCGGCAGAAAGCGTAAAAGAGAACGGCTATACAGCGCATCAAATGAATATGATTTTGTTGCAAAAAATAGAAGAACTTACGTTATACACTATTTCGTTAAGCGAAGAAATAAAAGAAATGAAAAAAGGATGTGTCAATTATAAACAATAAGTATATGAAAAAACATTTATTTTTTATAGTGCTACTACTTTTAAAATTAACATTGCTTTTTTCGCAGGGTAGAACCCGATCGACATGGCTGAATAGTCAGCTTCCGAATTATAATACAAATGAAAATCTTCAATATCCTTATTCTAATCAGGAATATTTTTCATATGGCACGATAGTGAATCCAATTCCGTCGTCGGATTCTTATATTCCTTTAATTGATTTTTATGGAGAGGGAAGAATTGTAGATAATAATGTCGTTTCAGGATTTAAAAATGCCTATAATATTAATCATCAATATCAATTGGTAAGTAAAGGGCCTGATAGGGGGAGAAAAATACCGAATAGAATACCGGTTTCTAGCTATAATGATGATTTGGGACTTTCCAACTATGTTCAGAATGACAGAGTAACGACTATTACTTTAATGGGAGCACCCATTCAGAAAAATACAGCTCAGGAAATGGCCAGGATGATTCGAAAAGACGGGTTGGGGAGAATTATTGTTTATGGTTTTAGCAAGATGAGTTTGGAAGTTGCAATATTAGAACTCGAATTAAAAAAAATAGGATTTCACGAAGTTTCCTATAACTATGTTCTGGAACCACCTTTCTCTGAAATTAATGGTTTTTCAGGTCGTCCAAGAGTATATAAAAGCAAAAAAAATAAAGTAACCGGAGAGAAGGTCTTTTATTCATTAAACCCGAAAACCAATCTGGGTAGTACTCAGAGGGATATGGTTACCCTTGATTATAGTAGTTTACTGGCTTTAAACGCCGATCTGTCCGGAGGTATTAAAGGGACAATTGATAAACCGGGAGGGAAAATTACGGTTGAAGTTTATGCCTATGACCCTTTTGAGTATGATGGAATTCAAAAAATATATCTAAAAGAGGGGGATTACAGAGCTAAATTAGTATATAAAGCCTATAGCGATATTACAAATAGTAATGATTATGTAGAAAAAATAACTACAGTTCCATACGGATTTGACAAAAATAGCGATGGAAGCTATCGGGTATTAGGAACAACCAATTCCAATAATGTAAAATTACTGGGAGGCAATTCCAGAAGTGGTTGGGAAATCAATCTGTGCGAAAATCCTCTTTTTAGAGGTGTGGTATGGTTGGCATGGAATATAGGCGCTATTTATGATTATGGCAAATTTAGAGATCAGACAGCTCCATGCCGGGATGTCATAACGAATTTGAAAACAGGAAGACAACCCATACTTATAAAGGTGACGATTAAAGATGCTACGTTATATGACATCAAGATACCAGGAGTAGCCGATAATATAGAGCAGGATTTTATTGATGGTACTGAAGAACTTCAGGAATATAAAATTATAAAAAAATTAAAAGTCACCGTTTTAGAGGCGCCTGAGGATTCCAGAGAGGGTACATTTTATAAGGAACAAATTGGGAACTATATAAAAGAGATGAATAAGTATTACACTGCTAAAACAGGAAATATAAAAAATGCAGCTATAACAGCAGAAATTGGTAACGCAAGAATTTTATTTCAAAAGGTTGATTTAATTATAAAAAAAGCAACTGCAGAAAGATATAATTATCAGGTACAGTCGCAGATGGATGCTTATGAAAATGAAGCCGGAGTGAATTCTAATGATGCAGAAACAATGCAGTTAATCTATATACATTCTTTAGTAAGATTTTATCCTCCTGCAGCACCAAGTGAACGAGTAATCCGAGGAGTGTCAAGTAATGGGGGTGCAACAATTTCGGATAACGATTACACCATTTTTTCGTATAGCAGAATGTTTAATGATGCTGTTGCTGTATATGGGAGTCCGGGAAGTACTCTAGCGCATGAATTTGGTCACTATTTTGATTTAGATCATCCATTTGATGGCGGATGTGCTCAAGCCGGTGGTGGCGACCTTGTTGCGGATACTCCACCCGCAGAAGGAGCACTTTGGTATTTAAGAGATCCCGGCGGTTTGAATGAAAGAGGTATAGATAATCCCTGCCAGAACCCTACTATGTGTAACGGAGTAAGAAGGCAAATTGAAAATATTATGGACTATGGACCTTGCAGATGGCTTTTTACAAAAGGACAAGTAGAACGAATGATACATAGAATCAATACAAAACCAAATTTATTCGTAATTGCACATGTTTACGATGGAAGTGTTGATCCTGATAAGATAGATATTCACGTAATCGATCAAAGAATAGATAAGCACCCTAGAAGAAAAAGAAGTATAGCAAACGATGAATTTTCTATCAGGATGTTATATCCTAATTCTCAAATTGGATACTATAATTTGGAAATTATTTCTGATATATCCGAAAAAGCAACAATCCGAATATCTGATATTTATGCCAATCAAGTGTATAAAAAACGAATTTCAGTAGAAAAGGGACAGAATTATTTTCCGATAAAGTCTCATTTTTTTCAAAAAAACGAATTATATCTATTAACCTATATTAGTGATGAGGGTAGGGCAGAGAAAATAAAGTTCTTACGATCTCAATAAATATAAAGTGCCTTATATACTAAAAATGTCGAAAGTGATAACCGTTCCAATTGGGTTGGGTATCTCCACCTGGCTATAACGATTAAAAAAGCGGCTTATCATTAAGCCGCTTTTTATGTTTTTATTTGGAAGTACCTGCTTCCTGTTGTTTGCGTTTGTTGATAAATTCCTGTAATAATTTTCCGTAATGTGAATGCGACACTTCCGGTGATAATGATTTCTGAATCGTATCCAGATATTTGATATTAGCATCGTAAATATCGGTTAACGCAATATAAGGAGCTACGTCGTATTTCGCATTGTTTACGGCAAAATTAACCGCACTCAGATAACGTCGGATTATCAATTTTTCATTGCGATCTTTAAGACTGTCCAGCATTTTGGCGTCACGCATCTTCTCCGCAAATAGCATCATACTCAATGCCTGATTTTCTTCGTCTGTATAACGCGATTTTATTTTTTTGTAATCTTCATACAGCTCGTTGTTTTTAGAGCCGGTAACCTTAGTTTTTGCGTAAAATTCTTTTAAGGTTGTTTTGATCGTCATATTTCCAGGTTCTGCAAAAAACATCAGACTGTTGTCAAGCGACTTTGAAGTACCACGGTCTAAAAACAGATAGTACATTTCCGGATGATCAATTTTTAAAGTGCTTTCGAAATTAGAATTCCCTTTAATCGTAAAACTGTCGATCGTAACAAAAGAAGTGTCAACTATTTTCTTTAGATATAGTTTCCCTTGTTTGAGTCCGTCTACCGTTCCTGTAAGATGAAGGCTGTTGCCCGTTTCGGCTTCTTTTTTACAGGCTGTGGCGAGTAAAGCGACAGTACATAAGGTTATCAGTGTTTTTTTCATTGTAAAAGCGATTTTTAAAGAGTGCAAAGTAAAGAAAAAAATAATGAGTTACTAGGGATGTGATACAAATAGTGTTTTTCACTTCGGAGTATAAAAAAACCTGTTGCTTAAGAACAGGTTTTTTTGATTCAGACCGGATATGGTTCTGTTTTGGATTATCCTTTTAACCAGGCTTCTTTTAGCTTGGCTTTCGAAGTATCCGTAAAGTGTAATCCTTCTACATCTTCCATGCTTAAGGTTACTTTTCCTTTTAAAGTTTGCTCTTTGTCTTTACGTTTGATCTGCATGGTGATCGGGTCGTTTTCTTTCCAATCCATGCTCGACATGATCATTTCGTAGATGTTGTCAAGGTTATACGCAGTTCCGTTGATCGAAAGGATGGTGTCGCCATTTTTCAAACCTATCTTTTTCATAAAAGCATTGAGTTCGATCTCCGGAAGTACTACAATCTCTTTGGTCGCCGGATTTATCGTGATATATGGCATTTCACCTTTTAAAAACGGATTGGATGGCTTTTTAACGGTTCCTTCTTTTACACCAACTTTGGCGAAATAGACGTCGTATGGAATTGGTGTGTCACCAGCTACATATTTAGTCAGGAATTCGCCTACTTCAGGGTAGGTTAAGGCCGTAATTTTAGCAAATAATTCGTCGTCGTTAAACGGTCGGCTATTTCCGTATTCTTTGGATAAGGCTTGCATCAGACTTAAAATACCACGCTGACCATTGCTGCTTTCACGCATCTGAATGTCAATACACATGGCGATCAAAGCTCCTTTTTGGTATACGTTATAATACGAATCTTTATATTGTTTGTCCAAAATGTTTTTACTCATTTTTGTAAATGGCATTTTGTCGTCGAAACGTTTTGAAGTTGCTATTTTTTCAGACATTCTGCCGTAAAAATCATCTTCGGAAATTAAACCCTGGTTTACCTGGAACAGGTTAGCGAAATATTCCGTTACACCTTCATACATCCATAAGTGCTCGGACATTTTAGGCGTATTGTAATCGAAATACTGAATTTCGTTTGAGTGGATACTCAATGGCGTTACAATATGGAAAAACTCATGGGAAACCACGTCTTTTAATTGTTCCACCAACTGCGCTTTTGGCATCATTTCCGGCATAACCACGGTTGTGGAAGTCGTGTGCTCCAAAGCTCCGAATCCTTTAGCGTCCGGTTTTTTTATATCCGAAAGATATAATAACACACTGTATTTTTTAGTGGTGTTAAACGGACCTAAGAATTTTTTCTGTGCACGCATCATCGTTTCCATTTCCGGAGTGATGTCTTTTGCGGTATACGTTCCGTTTGGCGAATATACGCTGATCAGGATTTCCATTCCGTCAACCGTAAAAGTGGTGTAATCGGGTTTGGAATACATAATTGGATTGTCTACCAGTTCGGCATAACGGGAAGTAGTAAAAGTGTCCGATTCGTTACTCGGATCGGTATCGGTTAACGAAGTAGCACCCCATAAAGTTGCCGGATGGGATACGGTTACCGTATATGGAATTTCACCTTTTCCCTGGAAATAACCCACAAATCCATGCGTATTCAGCATAAAGTTTTCGTTTGCGGCAATATTGGTTCCGGCCGGCGAAAAAATATCGTGCGTACTTTCTACATCATAGGTGTCGTTTACCCAATAGGTTACTTTGCTTAAGGTTTTGGCATTGGAAATCTGCCAGGAATTCGCATCGGATTTATTTACCGGAAGGAGATTCCCTTTGGTATCATAGGCTTTAAAGTCGTCGATAAATTTACCGTAATCGTCCTCAGAATAGGTTCCCGGAATAATTTTAGGGATATGGAAGGTTGCGGTTTCAGTAGTAAACGATGGTGTCATAATGGTAACCATTACTTTGTCGTCCGTTACATTTTTTAAATCAATAGCAACTTTTACATCGTTTACTGCAACTGCCTGTGGTTGTTGTGCTGTTTTACAGCTCATTACCATCGCAGCCATTGCTAATGTATAGATAAGTCTTTTCATTGTAATATTTTTAGTTGTATATAGGTGTTTAAAATTGCTTTTTTGTTACAATTTATGCTTTTTTAAGAAAAGATTTATCGCCTGAGCCAGCTCCGGTGTATTGCGGATTTCGGGCTTACTATAGGAAGCCCGGTTTTCAGCATCGTCCCCGGTTATGGTTTTTAAGACGTGATTCATATTCGGAATTATTGTCAGCGAAGCATCCGGTTTTGCCTTTTTTAATCGTTCGGCTTCCGATTCGGCTACCTGTAAATCTTTGGTTCCGTTAAGAAGTAGTACCGGAATTTTTAATTTCTGGATTTCCTGTTGCGGCTTGTATTGCATCCACGACGTCATATAGGGTTGAACGCTTTCCCGAAAAATGGAACTCAGCAACGGACTTTTTACGCTCACCGTTTCGCCTTTTTTAATTTTTTCTAAACTACTTATTAGTTCTTCTTTTACACCGGGAGCTTGTTTGGTGATCTGATCAATTAATATTTCGTCTATTGGTCTTCCCGGTCCGGCAATCGATATAAATCCGTCGACCTTGGTTTGTTGCGCTGCGATCATACCGATTTGAGAACCTTCACTATGACCGGCAAATACGATTTTACTATAGTTCCCGGTTTTTTTAAAATGATCAAAAACTGTTGCGGCATCGGTAATCATATCCTCAAAACGCATGTCTTTTTCGTTAACGGTTCCGGAAATGATTTGTGCAATCACCCGTTTGTCGTAGGTAAAAACAGCCCGATGTTCTGTTGCCAGATCTTCAGCCAGGTATTTTAGTGAATTGTTTTGCATACCAATCTGATTACCGTTCCGATTGGTTGGTCCGGAACCGGCAATTAGGATGATCAATGTTGGTTTTTTGATTTCAGGAACCGGTGTATACAGATCGCCTTTTAGTAAAGAATTGATCTGTATTTCGGTTATTTTAAACGGTGTTTCCTGTGCGATCGAAGGTATGGAAATACAAAGGAAAAGCGATAGTGCTATTTTTTTGATCATGGTTGTTAAGACTGTCTGAGTATAAAAAAGGCCTGTTTTAACAGGCCTCAGTAGATTTAATCGAATTTATTTTTAAAGTAGTATTTACTGTCCAGGTCATCATCTTCCAGATCGTTATAGCGTTGTGGCTTTGGTTTTGGCTTATTGGCAGTAACCTTTTTTTTCCAAAGTTCAAAATTGTCTTTTGATAACTTTTTGCGAACCATTTCGGTAACTTCGCTTTCTGAAATTCCAAATTCTTCTTTTATTACTTCAAAAGGTCTTTTTTCCTCCTGAGCCATAGTGACAATTCTATCAATTGTTTCCTTGTCAAATTCTAAAACTTTGCTTTTTTTCATCAGATGAAAAATTAATCAAATAAATGTTTTTAATGGTTTATTTACACACTCAATATTACTAAAAAAATGAATTGAGCAATAAGGATGGTGTTATTTTTTTTGATTTTTCAAAAATCAGACCAAAATGTTTTTTGCTTTTGAAAAATGAGCAAAAAAATAGTGTTTCAGCAGTATTTATCTAGCGGATACCTCAATTTTTTTACAGTTTTAAATCAATGTAAAGCGAACTTTTTAGTTGTTGTCCGGCTTAAAAAGTGGATGATTCCTATAATAATATGAAAATAATTGACTTATTGAGATTGTTTTAAAATGGTTGTGACAGATCTGGGACGAAATGTAGTTTTTTGTCAGGTCAAAAGGAATATAAAAAAGGAATATAAAAAAGGGGATCAAAAACGGCCTTATCGATAAGGCCGTTTTTCAAAATGTATTTTTTGGTTCACGATTCTTTACTAAATAGGGATTTATAGACAATACCGGCAATCAGTGCGCCAATAATCGGAGCCACGATAAACAGCCATAATTGACTTAACACTTCGCCACCTACAAAAACCGCCTGACTTATACTCCGGGCTGGATTAACAGAGGTGTTTGTAACCGGAATACTGATCAAATGAATCAGGGTTAAAGCCAATCCGATGGCCAATCCGGCAAAACCTTTTGGCGCTCTGTCGTCTGTAGCGCCGAGAATCACAATAAGGAAGATAAAGGTCATTACAACTTCAGTGAGAAAAGCAGCATTCATACTGTATTTGCCCGGCGAAAGTTCTCCATAACCATTCGAAGCAAATCCGCCGATATCACTACCGTTACCTGTTGCGATTACGTACAATATACCCGCAGCGGCTATACCGCCCAAAACCTGAGCCACAATATAAGGGATGAGCTCTTTGGCATCGAAACGACCGCCAACCCACAATCCGATAGAAACCGCCGGGTTAAGATGTGCGCCGGAAATATGCCCAAGCGAATAAGCAATTGTCAGTACGGTAAGTCCGAAAGCCAAAGCGACTCCAACAAAACCAATTCCTGCGTCGGGAAAGTTACAGGCCAGCACTGCGCTACCACAACCTCCTAAAACCAACCAAAATGTTCCAATGAATTCTGCGATAAGTTTTTTCATAAAATAAAGGGATTAGTTAAACAATTGTAATACATGTATTTTTAGGGAAAACGAGAGGCTTGATCAAAATATTTGGAGCATACAAATGTAGTGCGGTCGAACAGTAAAGTATACTGTTGCCACAGACAAACCGGTAAAAAGGCGGAAAAGGAAATTAGGGATTGTAGAACCGAAATCGAAATAAAAACTTTATTCGTGTGGAAATCCGGGATAGTAAAAGAGGGGCTTTGCGTATATAATGTACTACTTCTGTAGAGACCGGCAACCGATGTGCTGCAAGGCGAAAGCGGTAAAAGGGATTGCCAGGTTAAACTCATTTTCAGGTAGTTAAATGATTATATCCGTATCACGAATATAATCATTTTTACCAGAAAATTCTATATTAATTCTTTTTTTTGAACGAAATGTTCATAATGATAATCGCGAGAATGATGAGTAAAATTCCTATCCATTGTGTTAGGACTACGGTTTCGTTAAGAATCACAAAAGCCATCATAACCGAAACGGGTAATTCCAATGAGGATACGATACTGCCTAATCCGATTCCGGTATGTGGAAATCCGGCATTCATCAACATCGGTGGAATGATGGTCCCGAATAGGGATAGTACAATTCCCCATTTCAAGAAAATTCCAAAGTTATACGGGGTCGTTTGTGTAAAAATCCCGAATCCGAATACAATCACGGCACCACCTAATAGCATATATAGGCTTCGTTGTGCCGGCGATATTCCGGTGGCAACACTGTTGGCAGTAAACATGGTTGTCGTGAAGGAAGCGGCTGCAAGCATTCCCCACATTAATCCGCGCCAGTCCAGCTGAATTTCATTTTTAAAGATGTTGGTGGCCAGTGCGGTACCGCCTAAAACAATGATCACCGATATTACTTTTTGTAATGACGGTAGCTTTTTGTCGATAAACATTTCCAGTAGAACACCCATCCATACCGTTTGCATCAACAAAACGATACCAATCGATACGGGAATGTATTTTACGGCTAGATAATAGAAAACACTGGTCATTCCCAATGATGTTCCGGCCAGCATTAACTGAGCGATATTCTTTTTGGTGGCTTTTACGACAGTACCTTTATTTTTGGATTTCTGAAAAGCATTGATGATTAAGATTCCGATGATGCCCAAAATAAATTGAGACGACGTAACCTCGGCAGTGGTATAGTTTTCCTGATAGGCTAGTTTTACAAATGTTGCCAGCATTCCATAGCTGGTAGCACCTAATCCTACTAAAAAAACTCCCTTTAAAACTTTGTTTCCTGACATTATTATTTGATTTTAAAACAGCCTGCAAAGATAAGCTATCCCGTTTAGTTAGAATAATCAATCGGAAAAAAAATGATATTTTGGTAAAATAGGTGCTGATTTTGAATGAAATAGATAAAAAAAGGATTGACACTGCGATCAATCCTTTTGATATATCGTTGTTGATCAGTGATTATTCCGACCAGTATACTAGAGTTACTTCAATAACACCGTTGGCATTTACAAGGCTATCCGATAAGGTTACTGTAGTTGCTGATGCACCGCTAAAATAACCGTTATAAGCGCGGAATGTGTATGTGCCCGGAGCTAAGTTGCTATAACAGTCACCGTAATTTTCAGGATAGAAATATACATTTGCATCGTTATAGGCATAATAACCGTGTAAATCGTTGTAGGTAATAGGATTTCCAAGGTGATCTACCAGTTTCATACAAACGTTGTAGGTTTTGATAGCAGTAGCCACCGAATTGATTTCGTTGATAAGGCTTGTAGTTGTAGTGTACTGTTGATCCAATACGCTTTTTACATTTGGAATCAGGTTTAAAGCGGTAGCGTTATCATTTGCAGCTAACGCATCGTTGATTTGGAATGTTAATCCGATAAGGATATCGTTTAGGTTTACCAATTCGGCAGTGATAGCGTTAATGCTGGCTGTCGAAAAAGCATTTTGAGATGCTGTACGCGCTAGGCTGGCAAAATAATCTACATCGTCAGAATTGTTTTGGATGGAATTTACCTGAACAAACATGGCATCGTAAAATTGTTGTGCATTTGGTGCATTTAATAATACGATTTGTTTTGCCAATTGTACTGCTGCTGTTTTAGCAGCTGGTGTATCCTGTTGGATGTTTTCGGCTGATTGGATTGCGTAGTCTAAATTTTGTTGTGCAGTTTGTGCGAAAACAGAACTGCCTACCAATGCTACAAACAAGGTCATAGCATAAAAAGTAATTTTCTTCATAGAAATAGATTTAAGGTTTTATATGCCAAATGTATTAAAATGTATTAAAATTATTACGTATTGAGTGTTATTATTGTATTAATAAAATATTGTTTAGACATTTTGTGTGTTTTTTGGTTTTAATGGTGTTTGTTTTGTGAACTTAATAGTGTGGGATTGAGTATCGAGATTACTAGTGCGAAAAATCACTTTTTTGCTGTAATAATGGCAGGAATGAACTTATATTTTTGATTGTTATCCATTTACCGGTTTTTTCGAGTAGAAATTATTTGTATATTTGTAAGAGCTAATACTTTTACAATGTTAAAGTTTATACATAAGAGCGGAAAAGCTTCGGTTACTTCTAATCCCGAAATTGGAAGCGGACTGGTTCGTATTGCGCATAAAATAAGTGCCGTTAGCGGAGAGAGTCAGTTGGTAAAAATCGGAGGGCGCTATTTTAGAGTAAGGGAATTGGGATAACGGGATGAATATTGCCTTTACAACAGTATTACTGTTTATCATCCTTGCTCCGGGGTTTTTGGCCCGAATTGCGTATAATTCTTCTAAATTAAGTGTTGCAGATTCCAATAGAAATCTGGTTAACGAATTGACTTGGTCAATCATTCCGGCACTCACATTACACATCATCTTTGTCGCGATCATACAAAATGCCTCTCGGTATTCTGTCGATTTTGTGCAATTGGGAAATTTGGTTTTGGGAACTTCTCAAAAAGCAGATGCCAGTTTTGCTCAATTAAACGATTATAAATATGCGATATTTTTTTATAATCTTATTCTTTTTAAAACCTCTTTTGTAGCCGGCTATCTGTTGCGGAAAATGGTTCGCTTTTTTAAATTAGATCGCAAGTTTCGCTATTTCCGTTTTTCGAATAAATGGCATTATATCTTTTCCGGAGAATGTTTGGATTTTCCCGATGTTCCGGATGAATACGAAGAAATCACCAATAAAATTATCAATGTACTTTGTAAAGTAAATGGACGTACGGTATTGTACACCGGTGAATATTTTAATTATTATGTAGATGGTAAAGGCGATTTGGAAGCTGTACATTTAAAGTATCCGATTCGGAGGTATCTGGAAAATGATAAGGCTGAGGACGAAGACTATTATGTGATTTCCAGTCGTTATCTAATGATTCCAAATTCAGATATCATTAATATCAACTTTAAGTATATCAATTTTGAGGAAGTTGATGAGGCGGAATTATCGGAGGAAGAAAAGGACAATGCGATACAATTGTCGGAATAATTCTAATATAAAAAAAAGCAACAGGTTGCCCTGCTGCTTTTCCTAAATAGTCGAATATAATAATTGGAGTTATTTGATTAACTCGAAATTACGTTTTACAAAGGCGGTTAGCTCTTCTCCTTTTAAAAGATTCTGAGATAACTTAGCCAAATCCAAAGCCTGTTTTACAAGACCTTCCTGTGCCTGTTTGTCGGCTGTATTTAAAATGGTAGTAGCCAGATCGGAATTTGTATTGATGATCAGGTTATACATTTCCGGGAAATTACCCATACCAAACATACCGCCACCACCGGACTGACTCATTTCTTTCATTCGGCGCATAAACTCCGGTTGTGTGATCATAAATGGAGCCGCTTTGCTGTCCATTGCTTCCAACTGAACCGTATAGGATGTTTTTGGTACGATTTCTTCCAACACCGTTTTAAGGTTGTTTTGCTCGTCTTCGGATAGTTTTGAAATCGGGTTATCTTCTTTTTTAATCAGATTGTCAATATGATCCGAATCCACTCGGGTGAACGTCAGTTTTTCATTGTCGGCTTCCAGTTTTTGAATCAGGTGCGAAACAATCGGGCTGTCCAGTAATAATACTTCGTAGCCTTTTTCTTTTGCCGATTCGATATAGCTGTGCTGTACATCTTTATTTGAAGCGTATAAAACAACCAGTTTGTCGTCTTTGTCCGTTTGTTTGTCTTTCAGGGCTTCTTTTAATTCGTCCAGCGTATAGTATTTTCCATCTACAGAAGGATATAATACGAAAGCACCTGCTTTTTCATAGAATTTCGGCTCGGATAGCATTCCGTATTCCAAAACGATTTTGATATCGTTCCATTTCTGTTCGAAATCCTCACGGTTTTCAGTAAACAACGATTTTAATTTATCGGCTACCTTACGGGTAATATAGTTTGAAATTTTCTTTACGTTTCCATCCGCCTGTAAGTATGAACGCGATACGTTTAACGGAATATCCGGAGAGTCGATAACGCCTTTTAACATCGTTAAAAATTCCGGAACGATTCCTTCTACGTTATCTGTAACAAAAACCTGGTTTTGATACAACTGGATTTTGTCTTTTTGAATTTGTAAATCGGCCGACATTTTCGGGAAATACAAGATACCGGTCAGGTTAAATGGATAATCAACATTTAAATGGATGTTGAATAGCGGTTCTTCGAATTGCATCGGATACAATTCGCGGTAGAAGTTTTTATAATCGGCATCGTTAAGATCGCTCGGCTGTTTGGTCCAGGCCGGATTTGGGTTGTTGATGATGTTGTCTACGGTGATGGTTTCTTCCGTCGCATCGTCACCTTCGCCGGTGGTTACTTTTTCAGTACGTGTTCCGAATTTAATCGGAACCGGCATAAATTTATTGTATTTGATCAGTAACTCACGGATTTTTCCTTCCTCCAGAAATTCCAGCGAATCCTCAGCAATATGGAGGATAATTTCCGTTCCTCTGTCGGTTTTATCAGATGCTACTAATGTGAATTCCGGGCTTCCGTCGCAAGTCCAGTGTGCAGCCGGTTCGTCTTTGTGGGATTTGGTGATGATTTCCACCTTTTCGGCAACCATAAAGGCCGAGTAAAAACCAAGTCCGAAATGCCCGATGATTCCGGAATCTTTAGCCGAATCTTTGTATTTTTCCAAAAATTCTTCCGCTCCTGAAAAGGCAACCTGATTGATGTATTTTTCAACCTCTTCGGCTGTCATACCCAATCCCTGGTCGATAATGTGTATTTTTTTAGCGTCTTTGTTGATCTTTACCTCTATAATCGGATTTCCATATTCTACTTTAGACTCGCCAATACTGGTAAGGTGTTTTAATTTTAGTGTGGCATCCGTCGCGTTCGATACAAGTTCACGAAGGAAAATTTCGTGGTCACTGTATAAAAACTTCTTGATTAAAGGAAAGATGTTTTCTACCGATACATTGATTTTTCCTGTAGTCATATAATAGCTGTATTTTTTTTGTTAAACTTTTCCTGATTTATACAAATTAAGTACCAAACCGAAAAAAAGTGACAAAATGACCGAAATGCATCTTTTAATGGAAAAATTCTTACTCAAAATTTAACAAATTTAGGCTGTAGGTAGTATATTTGTGTTAGTTATTTTAAAGCGCTCTATATGAAAAAATTAATTTTCTTAAGTGTACTTACCATGATGCTGTTTTCATGTAAGTCAACGTCGGTAACCAACACGAAGTTAGACCGAACTTCACAGGTTGCAATTAAAGGTAACTGGGTTTTAAGCTCTGTTAGTTACCCGGGTTCAGAATACATTAAGGTGAATTCGTTTCAGATCGCCGATTCAAAGTGCTTTGAAGGAAGCAGCTGGAAATTTATTTCAAACAACAACAAAGGGAATATGGCCCTGGAAAAAGCCAATTGTCCGGCTTTCGCTTCTGCTTTTACCTGGTTTGTAAATAAAGAAGGTGAGTTTGTTTTAAAACTTCTGGATGCGGGTGAAAAAGCCAAAAAAGTAAAAGAAGGCTATGTGTTGAAATTAGCCAATCAGTCGGAAACATCGTTCCAGTTGATCGATAAAATCAACGTAGGTGGTAAACTGACAGACGTTGTATACCAGTTTGAAAAATTGAACTAATAAAAAGTAAAATTAAGAATATGAAAAAGATAACAATTTATACAATAGCAGCGGTATTCATGATCGGATCCGTTTTTACAAGCTGTGATTCGGTTAAAAACGCAAATAATACTCAAAAAGGTGCCGGTATCGGTGCTGTAGCCGGTGCGGTTTTGGGTGGTGTACTTGGAAACAATATCGGTAAAGGTGGAAATGGTGCTTTAGGTGCGGTTCTCGGTGGTGTTGTTGGTGGTGTTGCCGGTGGTGTTATCGGAAACAAAATGGACAAACAGGCCCGTGAAATCGAACAGGCGGTACCCGGTGCCGAAGTTGAAAGAGTTGGAGAAGGTATTAAATTGGTATTGGGCGAAAATGCCGTTCGTTTTGATACGAACAAATCGACACTGACAGCTTCTGCCAAAGCGAATCTAGATAAATTGGTTCCGGTTTTCCAAAGCTATGCCGATACGGATATCGTGATTTACGGTTATACTGATAATACCGGTAAAGTGGAATACAACCAGTCGTTGTCTGAGCAAAGAGCGGCTTCCGTAAAAAGTTATTTGGCCGGAAAAGGCTTGTCTTCTAATCGTTTTAAAGTATCCGGAATGGGTATTGCCGATCCGATTGCAACAAACGATACTCCGGAAGGACGTAGCAAAAACCGTCGTGTTGAGTTTGCTATCACAGCAAATGAGAAAATGGTTCAGGATGCTAAAAAACAAGGCGGAAATTAATATTCCGAATTATATAAAACATAAAAGACTGTCGAAACGACAGTCTTTTTTATTTTGTGCTGGAATTAAAGGCTTTTGATAAAATATTCTGCGGCATGTAATGTCAGTTCCGGAGCTTCTTTATGTGGCGTATGACCAATGTCCGGAATAAGATAGTGTTCCGATCGCCCGGAAACCTGACGGATCGTTTTAAAAACCTGTTCGAGTGTACCGTATTCATCGGCTTCTCCCTGAATAAACAATAGCGGACAACTTATTTTGGATACTAATTTTTCGATGTTCCAACTCCTAAAATCGTCACGGGTCCAGGTTAATGTCCAGGCTTTAAACAACGTGTCCACCTTATCCCCGTGGTATTTCTGTAAACGAACTGCTAAGTCTGTAGTGGTATAAGCTTCCATCGCTTCACGGATTCCTTTTAGGGTAACTTCTTCTACAAAAATATGAGCCGCTTCACAAATCACGGCTTTGATACGTTTTGGATAGTTACTGGCGGTAATCAGTGCAATCGAACCACCATCGCTATGTCCGAATAAAATAGCTTGATCAATTTCTAAATGAGCGAGTAATTCGTTTAAAACAGTGGCTTCTTCTTCCAGATAAGCAACCGGTCTTTCGTATGTGGGTATCGGAGCCGATTTGCCATATCCGGGCCTGTCGTAAACCAATAGGTTGCATTGCGAGGCTTCGGCCAGTTTTTTAGGGAAATCGCGCCAGAGTTGCACGCATCCTAACGAATCGTGTAAAAAGACCAATGTCGGTTTGTCTGGATACTTCTTTTGAAAATAAATATAAAGTGTTTTTCCGTTTATAGAAAGTTGTGTTTCGATCGTATTCTGATACATAAAAAGTAAGCTGAAAATTGAATAATCTAGAATTTCCCTTCCATATCCTGAAAAGCCCATTGCGCCATCGCTTCAATCACCGGTAATAAACCAACACCCGCATTGCTCAGTCTGTAGGTGACAAAAGGGGGGACAACCGGTTTGGCCTCGCGGATTACCAGATTGTCGGCTTCCAGTTGTTTTAAATGCTGGATGAGCATTTTTTCGGTAATGGCTGGAATAGCCCTCTTCAATTCACTATAACGTTTGTCGCCTTTGGAAAGATGATACAGAATAATCGGTTTCCAATAACCGCCTATTCGTTCCATAACATAACTCACCGGGCATTGTTCCAAGGCATATCGTTTGTTTTCCTGTATGGTTGAAGTTTCTTTAATCGCTGTCATGATACATACTTTAGGGTAAGTACTTGTGTAAAAGTAAGTACAAATATACCTTTGTCCTGTCAAATTAAAAAACAATTCACATGAAAATAACAATCTCAGGTTCTTTAGGGAACATCGGAAAACCGTTAACCACAAAATTAGTAGCCGCGGGACATCACGTAACGGTTATCAGTAGCACAGCCGACAGACAACAAGCAATTGCCGATTTAGGCGCTGTAGCGGCCATCGGGTCGGTAAGTGATGCCAATTTCTTAAAAAAAGTATTTACCGGCGCAGATGCCGTTTTTGTCATGACACCACCCAATATGGGCGGAGCCAATATCATTGCCAATACAACCGAAGCCGGTAAAGCTTTTGCAGCTGCGATTACCGCATCGGGCGTAAAACGCGTAGTGATGTTGAGTAGTATTGGTGGGGATTTGCCAACCGGAAACGGACCAATCGCGGGATTACATAACATCGAGAAAATCTACAACGAATTGGAATCGGTTTCCGTAACCTTTTTGCGTGCCGGTTTGTTCTTTACCAATTTTTACAACGATGTGCCATTGATCAAAGGAATGGGAATTATGGGCGCGAATTATCCGGGTGCTATTCGTGTGCCGTTTGTATATCCGGGTGATATCGCAACCGCTGCTGCCGAGGAATTGCAAAAAAACAGTACCGGTAAAAATGTCCGCTATATTGTGAGTGATGTCCGTACGCCAAATGAAGCAGCTCAGGTGCTGGGTACTGCGATTGGAAATCCGGAATTGCCTTGGGTTGAATTTACAGACGAACAGGCTTTACAGGGAATGCAACAAGCCGGACTTCCGGAAGAGGTGGCGCAATTGTATGCCGAAATGGGTTCTGGTTTCCGAAATGGAACGATTCCGGCCGATTTCGAACACAATGGTTCGCCGGTAGACGGGCAAACGAAACTGGAAGATTTTGCGAAGATTTTTGCTGCCGGTTTCTAAGAATAACGAAATCGGAATGAACAGACCTGACAAGTTTTTAAAACGGGTCAGGTCTTGTTTTTACAATTCTGTTGTTCAATTTTTATGAAAGATATTTAACAAATATTTTGTTTATTTTTTGGATTATCGCATCAATCGCTTTGTAACTTTACAAAACCTTAAATATAATTTGATTATGGCGGTGACAAAAAGAACCAACGGAAAAAAAGAATCCGTTACAGAAGATACGATTATTACCAATTATATGAACCAGGTTCTCGAAAAACACCAGGAACCGGTGAGTGTGTTTCTATTTTGCAAAGAAAATAAAATTGACGAAACCACATTTTACAGTTTTTTTACTTCATTGGATGGAATCCGGGAAACGATCTGGATCAAGCTGTTCGAGAATGCGGTGACAAGTCTTAAAAACGATGAGGCTTTTGCAACCTATTCCAACCGGAATAAATTACTGGCGTTGTACTTTACTTTTTTTGAAATCCTGACGTTAAACAGAAGTTATGTCTACTTTGTACTAAAGGAAAACGAAAAGGGTTTACATAATCTGAAACAACTGCGTAAACTCCGCAATCGATTTAAAAAGTTCCTTAAGGAAGAAATACAGGCTCAGTTTGCCGATAAACATGAAAAAATCGATAAGGTGGCCAAACCGATATTGACGGAAGCCGCCTGGGTACAATTTCTATTTATCCTGAAGTTTTGGATAGACGATACATCGGTTGGTTTCGAAAAAACGGATATCATGATCGAAAAAGCAGTAAAAGCTGCATTCGATGTATTGGATACAACACCCTTGGAAAGCCTTTTTGATCTCGGCAAGTTTGTCTGGAAAGAAAGATTTAACTAGATCCTTCCTAAAAATCGTTTGACCCTATGAAAACACTCAATAAAATCCCGACAAACAAAATGGAACGGGCAGGAGCCCTCGTCAAAACTGGTTTGAAAGTGGGCGGAAATTATCTGGCTTATTATGGCGAAAAAATGGTAAATCCGACACTGTCTAAAGACAAACTCAACGAAAATAATGCAGAGGATATTTACGACGGATTGAAAAATCTGAAGGGAAGTGCGTTAAAAGTAGCGCAAATGCTCAGCATGGAAAAAAACATCATGCCGAAAGCGTATGTGGAAAAGTTTTCACTGGCACAATTTTCCGTTCCGCCATTATCGGCGCCGTTGGTTCGCAAAACCTTTAAAAAATATCAGGGCGAATATCCGGAAACCTTATACGATACTTTTACGCCCGATTCGGTAAATGCGGCAAGCATCGGTCAGGTGCATAAGGCGACCAAAAACGGAAAAAAACTGGCTGTGAAAATCCAGTATCCCGGAGTTGCCGACAGTATTAGTTCGGATTTGGCTATTGTCAAACCATTTGCCATTAAAATGTTTAACCTGCAAGGAAAGGACTCGGATAAATATTTTAAGGAAGTAGAACAAAAATTGCTCGAAGAAACCGATTACAAATTGGAATTAAAACAGGGAATGGCCATTGCCAAAGCCTGTGCTGCTATAGAAAACCTGAAATTTCCGGGTTATTATCCGGAATGGTCGTCCGAAAAAATCATCACGATGGATTGGATGGATGGACAACATTTATCGGAGTTCGCTGCGAGTAATACCGATCCGCAAAAAGGTGATCGTATCGGACAGGCCTTATGGGATTTTTATATGTTTCAGATGCATACGTTAAAACAGGTGCATGCCGATCCGCATCCCGGGAATTTTCTGGTGGATACCGAAGCGAATCTGATTGCTATCGATTTCGGTTGTATCAAACAGGTACCGGAAGATTTTTATATTCCGTATTTTGAATTGGCCCGACCGGAAGTGATCAACCACCCGGTATTGTTCCGTGAAAAATTATTCGAGCTTGAAATCCTCCGACCAGACGATACGCCAGACGAAATTGCGTATTTCTCGGAATTGTTTCACCAGTTGCTAAGTCTGTTTACGCAGCCTTTCCACGGAGATTATTTCGATTTTTCAAATGCAGATTTTTTTGAGAATATCGCCAAAATGGGGGAAGCTTTTTCGAAAGATACCCAATTACGGAAAATGAACGGTAACCGCGGATCGAAACACTTCCTGTATATCAACCGTACTTTTTTTGGACTGTATAACCTGTTGCACGACCTTAAAGCACGGATTGATACCCGAAATTTTGAAAAATATCAAATCTCCTAAAAGGATTACCGCTGTCTTCCTGTTGTTGGATAAGGAAACTTTGTAATTTTGTGCCTCTAAAAAATAAGAATGCTACACGTAAAAAATATTTCGTTCGGTTATAACGAAAAAACGATAATTAAGAATATCGATTTTACCATTGAAAAGGGACAGCATATTGCGGTTATTGGTGAAAGCGGATGTGGAAAGAGTACCCTTTTAAAACTGATTTACGGTTTATATGATCTGGATGAAGGTCAGATTTTCTGGGGCGAAACCCAGGTACTCGGACCCAAATACAATCTGGTAGCCGGTATGCCGTTTATCAAATACCTCGCTCAGGATTTTGATCTGATGCCGTATGTAACGGTGGCCGAAAATGTCGGGAAGTTTTTATCAAATTTCTACCCGGAGGAAAAGAAACAGCGCATTCAGGAGTTGTTGGAAATTGTGGAAATGACAGAATATGCTAATGTAAAGGCAAAATACCTGAGTGGTGGTCAGCAGCAACGTATCGCGCTGGCAAGGGTATTGGCGTTGGAACCGGAAGTGATGTTGCTGGATGAGCCGTTTAGTCACATTGATAATTTTAGAAAAAATGCACTGCGACGCAATTTGTTTGCCTATTTGAAAGCCAAAAAAATTACCTGTATCGTGGCAACACATGATAGTACGGATGCTTTGTCTTTTGCCGATGAAACCTTTGTGTTATTCGACGGTAAAATTGTAGACCGCGGGCCTTCGACGATCATTTATAATAATCCGGTAAATAAATATACCGCTTCGCTTTTTGGCGAGGTTAACGAACTGAAGTTGTCGGATATCGTAGAAGTCGAAGGAGAAGATGAGGTGGTATTGTTGTATCCGCATCAATTGCGGGTTGTGGAAAGCGGAAAAATGAAAGTACTGGCCAAGCAATCGTATTATAAAGGAAGTCACTATCTGATTAAAGGTATTTTTGACCGAAAAGTGATCTTTTTTGAACACGATGCAGCACTGGAAAACAATGAGGAAGTAACCTTAATGATCAGCTAAATAATATACGATGCCAAGAGAAGATAGCTTAATGCGGCAAATTAGCGAACTCGGATTTGCTTTAAAACGATTGATGGAACGAATGAAAGGCGGAGGATCCGGTAGCGGACTTACGTTGGATTCGGATCCGGTCGATAAAGCGTTGACAGAAGAAATAGGTTTTGGATTGGATGCGTTGCTAAACGTGGAACCGGAAAATATCATTTCGTTCTTGTTGGAAAATCCGGGATTTTCGGCGGACAATCTGGAACTTTTTGCCGATTATCTAACGCAAGTTGGTCAGGGAAAAGACTATCAGGAAAATCTATACCGGAAAGCGGTTACTATCTATGACTATGTTAATAAAGCTACCGCTACCTTTTCGATGGAACGACAAAATAAAATACAAGCGATTCGATCGAAGTTGAAATAAAAACTCCATTTGTTGGAGTTTTTTTATAGCATAAAGTAACGGGGCATCGTTTTTATGAGATGTTGTAAAATTATCCTGTTTTTAAATTTTTGTTATAAAAATATTTTTTTTCGTATCTTAGATATAGTCAGGAATTTAAAATGAAGGAGTGATGCAAGAGTTGAAATTTAAAATATAGCCGGGAACAATTCGGAAAGTCAATCGTATGCTTATTGCTAATAATCATGTTTGTTTGGAAAATGCCGCAAACTATAAAAGTGTGATTACCGTCAAAACCATTATAAATGGGATTGTCAAGATTAGAGAGATCAGTAGAGCAGAAATTAAAGCATATGGGAAATCGCTAAAGGAATATGCAGCGAAAAATAAAAGCATTTCAGCACAAAAGAAAAATCCCTCCTTGTTACAGGAGGGATTTTAGGATTAATTTTTAAGATATTTTTCAAGGAATTGATCCTGTTCCCATAGCAAATGGAAAATATTTTCTTTGGCTACATAGCCGTGTGATTCTTTCGGTAGGATAACCATTCTCGCTGGTGCGCCCAAACCTTTTAAAGCCTGGAAGTAACGTTCTGTTTGTAGGGTAAACGTTCCCGGGTTGTTATCGGCTTCGCCATGCACCAATAAAAGAGGTATTTTCATTTTCTCGGCATTCATAAACGGTGACATCTCGTTATAAATGTTTGGCACTTCCCAATAGTTACGTTGTTCACTTTGGAAACCAAAAGGCGTTAGTGTTCGGTTGTAAGCACCACTACGTGCGATACCACAAGCAAACAAGTTGGAATGCGTTAATAAATTTGCTGTCATAAAAGCACCATACGAATGGCCACCAACGGCAACTTTTTTACGGTTGATATAGCCTAATTTATCTACTGCATCGATTGCAGCTTCGGCATTGGCTACCAATTGCGGTATAAAAGTATCATTCGGTTCGGTTTTTCCTTCTCCAACAATCGGGAAAGCAGCGTCATCCAAAACGGCATAACCACGGGTTACCCAATAGATAAACGATCCGTAGTACGGGAAGGTAAACTCATTTGGATTCGACGAACTTTGTCCGGCGCTGTTTTTGTCTTTGTATTCGGTTGGATAGGCCCAGATCAGTAACGGTAGTTTGTCTTTTTTAGCCGTACGGTCGTAACCGGCCGGTAAGTATAGCGTACCCGATAGTTCCACACCGTCTTTACGTTTGTATTTGATCACTTCTTTATAGACGTTTTTAATACTCTCAAACGGGTTGGCAAAATCGGTAACCTGTGTTAACTGATTTTTCTTTTTGATGTTACGGAAGTAGTAATTCGGGAACTCACTTTTGGACTGAATTAGCACCAAAACATCACCTTTTTTGAAATCCTCAATAGAGAAAATACTCTCCATTTTATCGGTATAAGCCGATTGATACAGACGTTTTGTCTTTAAGGTTTTGATGTTGAATTCATCGATAAAAGGAAATTGTCCGTTTTTGGTATAACCCGCACCAATTAAAAAGGCATTGTCATTTTCCAGTGCTAATACACGTTTTCCGTAAACATTTTTAACGGTTTCAAAATTCCCCGGATCGGAATAAATATCCTGTTCGTTTCGATCCCAGATTACTTTTGGTGCTTCCGATGGATTCGATGGGTTGATCAGATAGGTTTTGGTATTACGTGTGTCATACCAACTGTCAGATACAATGGCGATTTTGTCGTTACCCCAAATGATATCGCTAAAACGTTGTTGTGTTTTTACTAATGGCGTCGGATTGGCCGTAAAAGGCGCCGACCATAAATACAACTGATCGCGGAATTCCACTTTGTTTTCCGGATTTCCTTCATCCAATGCTTCGGCAAAGAAAAGTGTCGCCGGAGCATCGTTTCTCCAGTTCATACTTCTTTTTCCTTTGCGCACGGCCATAAAACCTTTTGGCATGATCTCTGTTAACGGAACTTCATTTACCACTTTAACTTCTTTTCCGTTTAGATCATAAACGGTTGTTTTTTGTGGAAAACGGTTTAGCGGTACGATATACGAAAACGGTTTTTGAAGGACAGTTACCAATAGGTAATTTCCGTCCGGTGAAAATGTTTCTCCGGCATACATATCGGCTGCTTTAAAAAGACTGCTTTTACCATCCAATCCGATACGGTATAATTCCGAAGTGGTTATGTTTTCGAAGTTGGCTTCATCGGTTCTGTTTTTTAACAAATCCTGATACGTTCTGTTTTGGGAAACTTTTCCTTCGCTGGTCGATACAATTGGACCATTTGGTAAGTCTTTTTTTGCATCGATTAAAGCCGGTCTGTTTTTCGGTAACATTTTTACCAAAAGACTTTGCCCGTCGCGGAACCAATTAACAGGATTCCCAAGATTCGCATTCAAATTGGCATCGGTTAGTTTTGTGGCTTTAGCCGTTGCAATATCCAAAATCCATAATTCCACTCCGGTGGCAGTGGTATGGGTAAAAGTCATTTTTTTCTCATCCGGCGACCAGGAAAGGTTGCTGATCTTCGGATTTTGCGGTAAACCTTGTACCTGTATTATGTTTTTATCCTTAATACGGCGCACTTTTATATTGTTCATATAGGTAACCGTACTCGAAATATTGGTTACCGGATTGATTCGTAAACCACCCAGACGTAATTCTTCCTGGTTGAGGTCGTCCAAACTTTTGTAGGTGTTGCGATACGTGAGTAGCATCCATTCTTTTTTGGTATCCATGATAACGGATGGCGCTCTTTCAAAATCGGCCAACTGTAAGATACTGGCTGGCGGTTTCTGGTAGGTGGTGTTTTCCTGTGCGAATAGTGGGGTGATTCCCAATAGCACAAATAAAACCGATTTGTACATTAATTTCATATTCGTGTTACGATTAATAGTGATTTATAACTTACGAAGATTTCGTATAAAGGATAGGTCTCCGATAGCCGACTCTTGTTACAAAAGTGAGGTAAGTTTTATGAAAAAAGAAGGTTGTTGGTGCTAACGGTCTGAGATTGTGTGAAAAATAAAAGGATAAGGCAATATGTTTTTTTATAATTTGTAAATTTGCATCCCTGTTTTTAATAAAAAAATAAAAAAATGTATCAGTCAAAAATTTCAGGATTAGGCTATTACGTTCCCGATAATGTGGTAACGAATGATGATTTGTCAAAAATTATGGATACCAACGATGAGTGGATCCAGGAGCGAACCGGTATTCAGGAACGACGCCATGTAATCAGAGGAGAAGATACCACCACAACGATGGGCGTTAAAGCTGCTAAAATTGCAATCGAACGTTCGGGTGTGGCTAAAGAAGATATTGATTTTGTAGTTTTCGCAACCTTAAGTCCGGATTATTATTTCCCAGGGCCGGGTGTTGCCGTACAAAGAGATTTGGGATTGCGTACAGTGGGTGCTTTGGACGTGCGGAATCAGTGTTCCGGATTTGTATATGCGCTTTCGGTAGCCGATCAGTTTATCAAAACCGGTATGTATAAAAATATATTGATTATTGGTTCTGAAGTGCATTCCACCGGATTAGACATGACCACCAGAGGTCGTGGCGTATCGGTAATTTTTGGAGATGGTGCCGGAGCTGCGGTTTTAAGCCGAAGCGAAACTCCGGGTAAAGGTATATTGTCAACGCATTTACATTCCGAAGGGGAACATGCCGATGAGTTGGTGTTAAAAGCGCCGGGTATGGGACAACGTTGGGTAACGGATATTCTGGCGGATAATGATCCGAACGACGAAAGTTACTATCCGTATATGAACGGACAATTTGTGTTTAAAAACGCGGTGGTTCGTTTTAGCGAAGTGATCATGGAAGGATTACAGGCGAACAACCTGCAGGTATCCGATATCGATATGTTGATTCCGCATCAGGCAAACCTGAGAATTTCACAGTTTATTCAACAAAAATTCAAACTCACCGACGATCAGGTTCATAACAATATCCAAAAATATGGAAATACAACCGCTGCCTCGATTCCGATCGCTTTGACCGAAGCCTGGGAACAAGGGAAAATCAAAGACGGCGATACGGTAGTATTGGCAGCTTTTGGTAGTGGATTTACCTGGGCAAGTGCGATTATTAAGTGGTAATTACCAATAATTACATTTTCCGGTTTTATTATAATATGCCAGAAGCACGGCTATAATGATAATCGCTGGCATACTATATTGTTTTGTAAACAACATATATCCAACGCAAACTAAAACCATTATCAGGGTTAGAATTACTTTAAGTTGTTTCATAATCGGATAAAATTAAATAGACTAGAGCGGTTAAATAGTAACCGCTCTAATTTTTTAACGGTATTATAGTTCACCGTGGCATGCCCCTAAATTATGACCTACTTCCCAAATAAAACCTGCAAAACCAAATGCTAAGGTTATGGGTCCGCCAGCAGCAGAAAGTAAGAGACCTCCCGATGCGATTCCTGCACCAATTAACGCATTTTTGCAATCGGGACTTAAGTGTCCTCCACTTATCGTTGTCATTTTTGATAGTGTTAATTCTTGCATAGTACGTGTTTTAAGATTTTCGTTTGTATAGAAGTTACAAAATAAAGCGATTACCTACTACGATTACGATTGTTTTGACCTTTCATGTTTGATGAATGTCCAGGTAAAAGAGTACCAAAGAAATAAGAGAAGCGCTAATCCTGGAATATAAGAAATGTATATTTTGTATTTCTGTAAAAAATAGTGT
Source organism: Flavobacterium sp. WV_118_3 (assembly GCF_039778605.1). Lineage (NCBI taxonomy): Bacteria > Pseudomonadati > Bacteroidota > Flavobacteriia > Flavobacteriales > Flavobacteriaceae > Flavobacterium > Flavobacterium sp. WV_118_3. The sequence goes on from NZ_CP156060.1 coordinate 367,334, forward strand.
AAATTATACAACGGTTTCGAACAATGTTTCACTTAACACCCTTGTACAATGAAGCACAAAACCATTTATAACAAAGGTCAGGCGCAGCTTTTTAGAAATAAATACCTGGAGATGCTCACCAAAACGCATCCGGCCGTAATTTGGGGGATGTATATCCCGATAGTAACCGGATTGTTGTTTGTTGCAAATCAGCGGTATCATATAGAAGTCCGGAATGTCATTTTCCTTTTTTTCGGGGGAATGCTGTTCTGGACTTTTTTTGAATATATCGCACACCGGTACCTGTTTCATTTTATTTCAGACAACCCACGTATGAAACGGATCTCATATGTGTTGCATGGCAACCATCACGAATATCCACGCGATCGGGAACGGCTGTTTATGCCGCCGGTGCCCAGCCTGATTCTGGCTACGACGCTATTCCTTTTGCATTATCTTTTTTTATGGGATTATACCTGGGCTTTTTTTCCGGGGTTTATGTTTGGCTATTTGCTATATGCATCGATGCATTATGCGATTCATGCCTACGCACCACCTTTTAAGTTTATGAAACCGCTGTGGCGTAATCATCATTTGCATCATTATAAAGATGAACATTTGGGTTTTGGGGTGAGCAATACGTTTTGGGATCGCCTTTTCGGAACCATGTTCGATCTGACAAAAAATGCCGAGGATCCGGAAAAAACAAAAGCACTGCAATTTGAGAAGAAAAAAATAGAATGAAAAAACCCCGGATATACTCCGGGGTTCCTCAAACAAATTATAATAAAAATCTAAAACTCTTGGATTATTAGAACATACCACCACTACTTTGTTTGGTGTTGTCCTCACGTTGTTTACGCTGTAAAGCTCTGTTTTTTCCGCCACCGAACATATAGTTAAATCCTACGAACAGTGACTGACTTTCCCAACGGAATTCTCCTTCACCCGGATAAGGGTTCTGACTTTCGAATCCGTATTTCATCGTTTTAAAGATATCGTTGAAACGGATGCTCAAAGAGGCTTTGTTTGCCCAGAAGCTATAGCGGGTTCCTGCGTCAATTTTATACATGGCTTTGCTGTTTGCCTGAACACCATCTACTGGTCCCCGGTAGAATCCGAATAAAGAGAAACGCAGACTTTTTGAAGCTTTAAAGTTGTTGTTTAAACGGGCGTTAAAAGCTGCCGCATCAATCTGTTTTAAAGTGTAATCGAAATCTCCGGTTACGTCATTTTTAATCGCTACAACACCTTTCTGACGAATGTTTGAGAAGTCAACACTCGGCTGAACATCCCACCATGAATTGAATTTATAGTTGGCCGATACTTCAAATCCGTACGCTAAGTTTTTATCAAAGTTGGTATAACTCATAATGATTTTTTTCGTATCCGGGTCAGCATTTGGATCCGGGTAGAACGTACGGGTAATCTCATCGTGGATATCACGGTAGTATACTCCGGCTGTTACCGAACCGTTTTTCAGCATTCGGGTATAGTTCAATTCTACCGAGTTGGTAAATTGTGGAACCAATTCCGGGTTACCAATTGACGTTACTCTTGGTGTACTGAATTCACGGATAGGCTTGGTTTGCTCTACGCTCGGACGATCTACACGACGACTCATGCTAATCTGGAACTGGTTTGCTTCCGTTGGTGTATAGGTAAAATAAGCCGATGGGTAAACGGTGATATAGTCATTTTTAAACGGTGCATTCTCTCCGTTTTGGAAATAATCTGCCTGAACTTTATAACTTTCCAAACGCGCGCCTAACTGGTAGCTGAATTTTTTAAATTTCTGACCGAAAGTGGTGTAGAAGGAATAAATATCAACATCGTAATTAAAGTTCGCATTTGGTGTGTTTAAACGGGACGTCAGGTAATTGTTGTCTGTACGCATTAAACGCGCTTCAGCTCCCATTTCCAAAGTCGATTTCTCATTTAATGGATTCACATAATCCACGTTGATAATCGTACTGTTACGGTTGTCTTTTACATAATCGGCATAGGGATTTAAACCACCACCCATAGGGTTAAAAGAAGCATCTTGATTACTTTTAGTGTGATTGTAGTTTGCTTCCACATCCAAAGTATGGCCTTCTTTTCCAAACAGGTGTTTATAAGCCAGGTTATACGTGCTGTTTACGTTATCCGTATCGTAAATGTCCTTTTGTGTGATATTATTGGCTGCGTTCGGGAAAAACAGATCCGTACGAACATTTCCTAAACCGCTTGTAAAGCTTTGATTGGTATAGGCAGAAATGGTGTTTTTATCGTTGATGTAAAAATCCATTCCCGCTTTAAACATATGTGTTTTGTTGTCGTTACTGATGTCAAAAAGTTGTAGGGAATTGTCGTCAAATTGTTTGATTTCTCCTTTGTTTAAACGTTCTCCCAAAGTGTTACCATAGGTTCCGAAGAAATTTACTTTTCCGCTTCGGTAGTTCATATCCAACGTATTGTTGTACTTAGGTACGTCACCAAATGTGATACCGGTATTAAAGTTTCCGTTAAAACCATCGTTGGAGTTTTTGTGCAAAACGATATTAATAATACCGGACATTCCTTCCGGATTGTATTTTGCCGATGGATTAGTGATTAACTCAATTTTTTTAATGGAAGTCGACGGGATTTGCTTTAATAGCTGAGAAGCATCCATATTGGTCGGTTTTCCATCTACCAATACGCGTACGTTTTCGTTTCCACGTAGCGAAATTTTTCCGTCCTGATCGACGTTTACCGATGGGATATTGTTCATAATATCCGATGCTGTAGCGCCTGCAGTGGTCAGATCACGTCCTACGTTTACGACTTTTCGGTCGATTTTCTGTTCGATGGTAGAACGTTCGGCTACTACGGTAACGCCTTCCAATTGTTTGGCTTCCGGTTCAAAGGTGAGGGTGCCCAAAGCAACGATTTTATTTTCCGGGGTGATGGTTATCGATCGTGTCAGGGTTTTGTAACCCATATACTGGATTTCCAAAACATACGATTTTGGTGCCAGTCCGCCAATAGTGAACGAACCATTATCTTCTGTAATACCTCCGGTAACCACTTTGTTGTTTTCTTTAATGGCAATGGTGGCATAGGATATCGGCTCTTTTGAAGCTTTATCAACCACCTTACCCGTGACAGATCCCTGGGTTTGGGCGTAAAGATTACCGATAGCGGCAAGCATACAGATTAAGAATAGTTTTAGTTTCATGTTTGATTGTTTTTCTAATTGATGATTATTTTCCGGATGCAAATGTATCGCAATATTTCGGTTGTTTGTATAGCAAAGTACTATTTATAACAAGTTTAAATAGGAGCCATCACAAAACCCGGAAATGGATACAATGAATAGACATAAAAAAGCAAGTTTTGTTACAAAAAAAACGTAAAAAATATGCAAATAAGTGAAGGGAAATATAAAGACTTGAAAATCAATAGTTATTTTTGTTATTTTCAAATTTACAAATTACTGAATTAAACGTATCTTTGCACGCTTAAAATAAATCACCATGACACTATCACAAATTCTTACGCCTCCTATACAAAAAGCGATTCAGGCATTATTTGATGTTACACTCGAAAAAGTTGAATTTCAGGTAACACGCAGGGAGTTTGAAGGCGATATTACAATGGTAATTTTTCCGCTTTTAAAACTGATAAAAAGTAATCCGGTTGAACTGGGAACAAAAATAGGACAATATCTGGTAGATAATACCGAAGAAGTGGTGCGATTCAATGTGGTTTCAGGATTCCTGAATATCGTGATTGACGATGTTTACTATCTGAATTTTTTCAACACTATAAAAAATGAGGCGCAGTATGGTTTTTGCTCGCCAAAAGAAGGCGATAAGGCCATAATGGTAGAATATTCATCGCCCAATACAAACAAACCGTTGCATTTAGGGCACGTTCGTAATAACCTGTTAGGCTATTCGGTTGCCGAAATCCTAAAAGCAGCCGGTAAAAAAGTGTATAAAACACAAATCATCAACGATAGAGGAATTCATATCTGTAAATCGATGTTGGCCTGGCAAAAATTTGGTCAGGTTCAGACGCCGGAAAGTACCGGATTAAAAGGCGACAAGCTGGTAGGGAATTTTTATGTGACGTTTGATAAAGAATACAAACAACAGATTGCAGCGTTAATGAGCGAAGGCAAAACGGAAGAAGAAGCCAAAAAACAGGCTCCGATCATTCTGGAAGCTCAGGATATGCTACGCAAATGGGAAGCTGGCGATGCGGAAGTTGTAGCACTTTGGGAAAAAATGAACCAATGGGTATATGACGGATTTGCTGTGACCTACAAAAATCTGGGGGTTAATTTCGATAAAGAATATTTTGAAAGCAATACGTACCTGCTAGGAAAAGATGTGGTACAAATGGGACTGGAAAAAGGCGTTTTCTATAAAAAAGAGGACGGATCGGTTTGGATCGATCTTACTGCCGACGGACTGGATGAAAAACTGGTATTGCGTTCGGATGGTACGGCTGTTTATATGACACAGGATATCGGAACCGCGATTCAGCGTGTAAAAGATTTCCCGGATGTAGGTGGAATGGTATACACGGTAGGAAATGAACAGGATTACCACTTTAAAGTATTATTCCTGATCCTGAAAAAATTAGGCTTTGATTGGGCTGAAAGTCTGTATCATTTGTCTTATGGAATGGTCGAATTGCCTTCCGGAAAAATGAAATCCCGCGAAGGAACGGTTGTGGATGCCGATGATTTAATGGAGGAAATGACCGCAACGGCACAATCCATTTCGGAAGAATTAGGAAAACTGGACGGTTATTCCGATGCCGAAAAAGCAGCACTTTATAAAATAATCGGAATGGGCGCGTTAAAATATTTTATGCTAAAAGTAGATCCGAAAAAGAATATGATGTTTAATCCGGAAGAATCCGTGGATTTTGCCGGAAACACAGGTCCTTTTATTCAGTATACCTATGCCCGTATTCAATCCATTTTAAGAAAAGCGACGTTTAGTCTGGACGAAACAGTACGTGTTGACTTACACGAAAAAGAAAAAGAACTTGTAAAACAGATCGCATTATATCCGGAAGTGATCCAAAATGCGGCTTCGCATCATAGTCCGGCGTTACTTGCAAATTATGCCTATGATTTGGTAAGAGAGTACAATTCCTTCTATCAGTCGGTTTTAATTTTGGGAGAAGAAGACAACCAGAAAAAAGTATTCCGAGTACAATTATCTAAAAAAGTAGGAGAAATCATCGAATCGGCATTTAAACTTCTGGGTATTCAGGTACCGGAGCGAATGTAATTCAGGATCAACGATTAAATAATAAGACGGTGAATCAGCCAAAATCATATTTTTTTCAATCACTTGCCATTATTGCCATTTCGATTGTAGCTTTTATTGTTTTTAAATCATTCCTTCCTAAAAAACTGTTTACGGAAACAGGAGGTAATTCTAAAAATGTAGTAATCGACAGTTTGCTTCTGGAGGCTATTGAAAAAGATAGTATCGATAGTGGAGAAGAGGATACTATTTCCAAACAGCCAATTCAATTTAAGGCTGTGGATGGTATCGTTTTTCCAACAGAAACCTTTCAGGATTATAAAGGGTTTCAGCATTTGGTTGGATTTTTTGAAAAATTGTTCCAACTGGAAACCAATAAGGAAGGAAAAGTACGTATCGCTTATTTTGGCGATTCGATGACGGATGGTGATATGATTGTACAGGATTTTCGTTCGAATTTCCAAAATCGCTTCGGCGGAAATGGTGTCGGTTTTGTAAACATTACTTCAGAATCAGCAGCATCCCGCGGATCGATAAAACACGAATTTTCGACCAATTGGAAAACACAATCGTATCTGAATGTGAAACGTCCCAAAAAACCGTTCGGAATTAACGGACATGTGTTTTTTGCAAATGATACTGCTCATGTGGAATGGGTAAAATACAAAGCTTCGAACCTGCAGCATCTTAGTGAATTGTACAACCCAACCCTGTTCTACGGGAAGTCGGGAAATAAAGAAGCTAAAATCGCCTATAAAGTAGGTAACGATACCATTTATAAAAAATTAAATCCATCCCGACTGGTGAATAGTTTGACGTTGGGTAGCACGGTTAAAAACCTGAAAGTGGATTTTATCAAAGCGGATTCTATCCCGGTTTACGGATTTAATTTTGATGATGGTAAAGGGGTGCATGTGGATAATTTTTCGAACAGAGGAAATTCCGGTTTGCCAATCACAACATTCAATACCGAGGTAATGCGCCAATTTCAGGAAAAATTGGGATACGATCTAATTGTTTTGCACTATGGGACCAATGTGTTAAACTACGGTTCGTATAATTATGGATGGTATGAACGCAAAATGACCAATGTGGTAAATCACCTGAGAGAGTGCTTCCCTGGTGTTGCGATTTTAATCGTGTCTACAGCTGATAAATCGACAAAATACGACCTGGATATGAAAACCGATTCGGCTGTTGTACCACTAACCAATGCACAGAAAAAATATGCCATCCAGTCGCAATCCGGATATATCAACCTGTATACCCTTATGGGAGGCGACGGATCCATGGTGAAATGGGTGGAAGAAGCACCGGCATCGGCAAATAAAGACTATACACACTTTAATCATAGAGGTGCTAAAAAAATATCCGACCTGATCTATAACCAGATCAGTCAGGGATATGAGCAGTACAAAAAACTACGTGCGGCCAGAAAAGTAACGGCAGTGCCAAAAGCTGTAGTTAAAAAAGACAGTGTGACCGTTAAAAAAGACACTACTCATGTGCAATAAATTCCTTTTTATACTGCTGTATGCCTTTTATGGAGGACCTGCTTTTTCTCAGGTTGATTCCCTTGAAACAGTAGTCGATACACTGACTATAGAAGAGCAACCTGTCGTTTACGGCGATAACAGGATTACGAATACAGCTGCGTTGCAAAAGTTCTTCGAAAAACTATATACGTTGGAAGTCACCGGTAAAGGAAAGATCAACATTCTACATGTGGGCGATTCGCATATTCAGGCGGATTTGTTCACCGGTGTGGTTCGGAAAAATCTGCAATATAAGTTCGGTAATGCCGGCCTTGGTTTCTCCTTTCCGTATAATCTGGCCAAAACCAACGGAAATTATTATGTTCGCTATTCGTCAAACGAATCCTGGAGCAGTTACCGGAATATCAACCCGGTAAACGGGAATCCGGTAGGATTAAGCGGTATAGCATTAACAACCAATGCTAAGGATTTTGCTGTGGAAATTAACGTAAAAGATCCGGCATACGAATTTAATACCTTAAAAATACTGACACCACAAGGTCAGAATCTTTTTGATGTGGCAACCAGTTCCAAAACAATTGTATTGGAATCGAATGTCCCGAAAAAAATCAATCATAAAATTAAAAAAGGTGAAGTTATCTCGATCATTGCTGAGAAATACAATGTTTCGGTAGCCGAACTGAAACGAGCCAACGGTTTAAAAAATAATAATATTCGTGCCGGAAAAACATTGCGTATTCCAACGAATGAAATGCAAAAGAAAAGTATCAAACGTTCGGAGTTTATTCCATTATCGCTAGAACAGCAGGATGGTGTTTACAGTTATTATAATGCCGAAACGATTAAAAAAATATACCTGTTACCCAATAAAAATGCTTCAAAGTTTGCGTTAAACGGATTGGTGTTTGAAAAAGATAATCCGGGTATTGTTTATAACAGTATCGGTGTTAATGGTGCTAAGTTTTCGGATTATAATAAATACCCGTTGTTTTTTGATCAGGTTCCGGCATTACATCCCGATTTGGTGATTGTTTCACTGGGAACGAATGAAACCTTTGATAAAATGGACGTTACGGCCTATATGATACAGTTAAACCAGTTTGTGGAGACGATCAAACAGAAAAATCCGGAAGCCGAAGTATTAGTAATGACACCGCCACCATCGTTGTTATACCGTCGCTCTCTGAATACATTTGCAGCCGACTATACCCGTGAAATTAACACACAATCTGAAAGTAAGCAACATGCAGTTTGGGATTTGTTCTCCATTTTTGGAGGACTATACGGGGTGAATAGGAATTACCGTCAGGGATTAATGTCGGGTGATAAGGTACATTATTCCAAAACGGGCTATGAAAAACAGGGAACACTGTTTACGGAAGCCCTTTTACAAGCCTACGAGAATTATAAAACAAATTTGAAAAATTGATTACGTTTTTGAATATGCAAGATTGGTTTGCCCATAATATAACGTCCCTTTTTACCGGAATTACTGAGGAAACAGTAAAAAATTGGTTTTTATACAATCCGAAAGAGCCGTTGTTGTTTAATACCGGATTATTCCTGGGATTATTTCTCGTTTTTTATTCGGTCTATATTCTAACCCGAAAAACGTTCCATCTGAGATTGGTCTACGTGATCTGTTTCTCGTTATTTTTCTATTATAAATCCAGTGGAATCTATTTCCTGTTACTACTGGCGTCGTCAGTGGTCGATTATAATCTGGGGAATATTCTGCACCACGAAAGCAGGGCAGCCATAAAAAAAATCTATCTGGCTTTTAGTGTGGTGTTAAACCTGAGCTTTTTGGGTTATTTTAAATATACCAATTTTATAATTGAAAACTATAATGCCCTTTCCGGAGAACATTTCGATTTCCAGAAGATCATCCTTCCGGTTGGAATCTCCTTTTATACCTTTCAGTCGATCAGCTATATTATAGAAGTATACCGAAAAGAGATTGAGCCAACTAAAAGTTATGTCGATTATCTGTTTTTCGTATCGTTTTTCCCGCAATTGGTGGCCGGACCTATCGTACGAGCTAAAGATTTTCTGCCTCAGATATATCAAAAACTGAACATCACAAAAGACGATGTAAACCGGGCATTATTACTGATTATTGGGGGATTGGTCAAAAAAACAGTAATCTCCGATTATATATCAATCAACTTTGTCGATAGGGTATTTGATGCACCATCGAGTTATACGGCATTCGAAAACCTTATGGCGTCTTATGGATATGCCATCCAGATCTATTGCGATTTCTCAGGATATTCCGATATGGCTATTGGGGTTGCCTTATTACTGGGATTCAAATTGCCAACCAATTTCCGCACACCATACCAGTCGGCTTCGATTACCGAGTTCTGGAGAAGATGGCATATTTCATTATCAACCTGGTTAAAAGACTTTTTATATATATCTGTTGGAGGAAATCGTAACGGTTCCTTTGCAGGTTTTTTATTCCCGGCACTGTTTTTCTTTGGATTGATCGTTTGGGGAATCAACTATGCGCCTACGAGTAATGTTCCATTAATTCTGGCGATAAGTTCATTGGTTGTATTTTCGCTGACATTCCTTTTGTCGCGCGATAAAGAACGTACTATGTTTACCAATGTGAACCTGTTAACGACCATGTTACTGGGCGGTTTGTGGCATGGTGCGAGTCTTCGTTTTATTATTTGGGGCGCATTACATGGAGTGGCTTTGGCTGTTCATAAAATCGTTATCGAATATTTTCCTTCCAAAAAAGAGGAAAAGAAAGGTTTTGGCGGAAGAATATGGCATGTATTTGCTATAATTCTGACGTTCCATTTTGTAACTTTTTGCTGGATCTTTTTCCGGGCTAAAGATTTTACGACAGCTTTGGAACTGATTCATAATATCGGTAACCTGACATTTGATCCGGAACAATGGAAAGTGATTGCGATGGGCTATAAAAATGTGTTTATACTCATGACGTTTGGTTTTATCTGGCATTTCCTGCCTGAAAAAATTGTAAATACCATGCAGGCAGGTTTCCGGGCGTTGCCAATTGTAGGAAAAGCAATTATTCTCGGATTGGCATATTGGTTGGTTTATGCCACGGCATCGGCAGGACCACAACCGTTTATCTATTTCCAGTTTTAAAATATAAGGAAATATTAAGAAGGTATTATGAGGATCATTCTGTTTTTTTGCTAATTTTGAAACAATTCTGCTAGAGCAGATACCTTGAAAACAATCTAATAATTAATCAAAAATAAGTAAACAATGAAAAAATTAATGGCAATTGCAGCGGTAGCGCTTTTCACCGTATCGATGAATGTTAATGCACAGGAGCAAAAAACAAAAGATAAAAAAGAGTGTTGCTCTGCTAAAGGAAAAGGGGAAGCTAAAAAAGCATGTTGTTCTGCAGATAAAGCTACAGCAAGCACTGAAAAAAAGGCATGTTGTTCTAAAGATGCTAAAAAAGCATAAGGATATTACAACTTTAAAAGGGGCTGACTCACTTTTGAGACAGCCCCTTTTTTTATGTCAGAACTTGTTGGGGCAGCAAGTATAAGATAAGTTTTTACTGTTAGCTCACGATACCTATTTGGAGTTGCGATTGGATTCTATATCTTTTTTCCATTCTTCCACTAATTCTGGGATTCGGGTTACAACTTCACGTCCAAAAATTACTTCGTCGACCAATCCTATATGCATCAAATCAATCAGCCGGCACAAATAGGATTTTCCTTTCATCCACCAGGTATAATAGTCGTCTATTATTAGATAATTTTTTATTGATTTCCCGGTTTGAGATTGGGCTTCGGATAATTCCCAGCCATCCAGTTGAACCGCATAAACACTGTCGGACACACGGCTGCCGAAAGTAGTGGTGTAATAGTACTCCTTGATTTCCCATATCGCTCTCGGGTTTGTTACCGATGGAAAAACACCGTTCGCTCTTCGGGGTAGTACTCGTACCGGAAAATTATCTTCCGTAATGACTGTTAATTCCTTTGGTGCAAAATCACAACTGTATTCTCCTTTATGCTTGCAAATAAGCATATTGACAATCCCTTTTAAATAAGCATAGTCTTTTTTCTCCTTTTTTTGTTTGTTTAGTGGCAACGGACAATCGGAATTTAATTCCTTTTTCAAGGAATAAAATAGTTCCTCTGCCTCATTCCGATTCATTAATAGCGGAAAAATGACGTTGGTTAATAATTCTCTTCGGTATTTCATATAAGCAATAATATGCCGGCCAAATTCTGTTAGGCCATCATTATTAATCAATTTGCTATAGTTGTAATGATCGTTCTTGAAGGCCTCAATGATTTGTTGAATTGTCGGAACTACCAGATTGGTTTGTGGATTCGCGGCACTCGGTTTTTTGGTAAAACCAAGCCTTTGATTTAATATTTTAATGTTGGCCCAAAATTCCAACGGCTGGTTTTTAAATCTTTCGTTTGGTTTCATCTGATTTTAATTTCTGTTCAAATTTTGTTATAAACTCACTTAATGTCATATTCATTGCTTCAACAAAGGATTTCAATTCGATAAGATCAATCCTTCTTTCGCCATTCTCAATTTTACTGATTAATGACTGAGGGACGCGTAATTGAATCGCCAGATCGTGCTGTCGTATATTGTTGTCGGTTCTTAAATTATATAAGATTTCCCGCAGTATTCGGTATTCTTTACTATAAAGACTTTTATTCATGAGAACTAAAGTATTGATTGTTACCGCATATCCCAAAACAGGATGTTGTGGCTACATCAAGGGAATTGTTGTAATATTTGCCATTATAATTTTGAAAAGACCTGAATTATATACCGCTCAGGATAATAACAGTATTATAAAAAGGGATTAAATGAGAAGGTTATTGTGAAATTGAAAAATCAACATTATATTTTTTTGAATTCTTTTTTAAAAGAATGGGGTAATAATGGCAACAAGATGTCTTAAAAAGACAATGAAGTACAGTGATCAATCCTGTAGTTTTATGTAAAACTGTTTGAAACGGATTATAAATATTGATTGATCAATTAAAAGCGTCCGGATATGTAAATCTTTTAATTGGAATAATAACGTTATTATTATCCGTTTAATAAAAAAGGATGATTTTTATTTATTCTTGATATGTAATTGTGATTAGTCTTACAAATGACTTACTAATGGTACTTACACTTCTATCTGGTAGATCCTTGAAGTTTCTTCCCACGGATGGTGACCATCTCCGATATACTGGAAGCCGTATTTTTCGTAATATTCGGTAAGATCTGTACAAAGATTCAGGTGTTTAAAACCGGCTGCCCGGGTATCTTTTTTTGCCTGATCCAATAGTGAAGAACCCTAGGCATGACCACGATGAACTTCGGAAATATATATGGCGCAAACCCATGGGTAAAGATCCATTCGGCTTATAAAATCATTTGTGATCAAACCGGAACAGCCAGTGATTTCGGAATCTTTTTCCAGTAAATACCATTGGGGTAACGGTTGAGCTGCATCGATACAATGACGGATGCAATCTTTATAAATTATAGCCGGTACTTCCGGCTAGCTTTGTTGTAAATAGGCGATCGCTGTGTCTGTATATTCCGGCTTTTCCCGGACGGATAGAATTCTCATTGTGATTAAATTTAAAAATAAGTTATGATTAATCTTATAAATTAAAGAATATAATACGATAACGAAATGAGAGTAGCATTGAACTGCTATTATGATCATAAAAAAACAGCCGAAGCTGTTTTATAATATTGATTTAGGATGACGTATCATCGTTTTTACCCGGTCGAATGATCATTCGCAATGGCTGGTCTTTTGAAAAATAGGCAACCGTCCAGTTATATAAAGTTTGCAATCGGTTGCGATAGGTAACCAGTGACATCAGGTGAATAAACAACCAAACCAACCAGGCAAAAAATCCGTTAAAATGGACTTTCGGTTTTTCGAGGTCAACGACGGCCTTGTTTTTTCCGATAATGGCCATCGATCCTTTGTCATTATAGCTAAAAGGAGTTAGTGGTTTTTGGGCCACCATAGCCTTAAAGTTTTTCGCCAGATGGCGCGCTTGTTGAATGGCAACCTGTGCCAACTGCGGATGTCCGTTTGGAAATTTCGGATCGGTAACCTGTATACAGGTATCGCCTACGGCATAGATATTCGGAAAATCTTTCAGTTTGTTGTGTTCGTCCACCTGCATTCGTTTGCCACGACCGTAAACGGTTTCTGGGATACCGTCAAATAGTTTGGCACTTACACCAGCCGCCCAGATCAGGGTTTCGGTTTTAATGGTTTTTCCATCGGCAAAATAAACCGTACCATCTACATAATCTTTAACCTGTGAATTTAAACGCACTTTAACACCAAGTTTCGTTAGCGCTTTATAGGTATTTTGTTGCGAATTGACACTCATCGGAGCCAAAACAGCCTTCCCGCCGTCAACCAGATAAATGTCGCTTAAGGTATTGGCCAGTTCCGGATATTCTTTTCGCATGATTCCGTTACGCATTTCGGCAAACATTCCGGATAATTCGACTCCGGTTGGTCCACCACCGGCAACTACGATGGTTAATAGCTGTCGTCTTCTGCGCGGGTCTTCGCAAATCGCTGCTTTTTCCATTTGTAGCAATAAACGATTTCGCATTTCGACGGCATCGTTTAAGGTTTTCATCGGAATGGCATTTTTGCGAACATTTTCCATGCCGAAATAATTACTCTCGGCTCCGGTAGCAAATACCAGTTGGTCGTATTCTAATTCGCCATTCGAAAGGAGTACTTTGTTGTTGTTGGCGTCTACCCGAAGGAGTGCTGCCAATCGGAACGTGATGTTTTTTTTGCCCGAAAATAATTTTCGAAACGGATAACTAATACTGGAAGGTTCCAGAAAAGCGGTCGCTACCTGATAGATGAGCGGTGGGAAAAAATTATAATTGTTTTTGTCGACCAGCGTGACCTTAAAATTGGGATTGTTGGCCAAAGCTTTTGCCAGATTGATACCGGCAAAACCACCTCCTATGATGACTATTTTCATACGCGTAGTGTTTTAAAAAACGAATTTTTTTACAGTAGTATTCGTGTTAAATCAACACTATAAATTTACCCATTTATAAACGGATAACCAATTGGAAAACACGATTTCATATAAAATATAACAAAGCATTAACTTTTAAACACTATTTTCATCGATACACTAAAAAAAGCAATAAAATAAAATTGAGTCGCCAAAATCAGACCCTGTGTTTTTTGAAAAAACGGAATATAATCGACCTGAAAGTGTCGGTGTTTGGGTTGGAATCCCTTGTAAAGCTGCGTAATTCGCAAAAGGATTGACTTGTGGTTGCAATTCCTGTTTTTTTGTGGAACGATTCTGTGGAACTTCAAAATCAAATTCTTAAATTTGCACCTCATTAAACGAAACACAGAATCATGTTTGATAATTTAAGTGATAAACTCGATAAAGCCTTTCATATATTAAAAGGTCATGGAAAAATTACGGAAGTAAACGTTGCCGATACCTTAAAGGAAGTGCGTAGAGCGTTACTGGATGCCGACGTTAATTTTAAAATTGCCAAAGATTTTACCACACGTGTAAAAGAAAAAGCCATTGGTGAGGATGTATTAACAACCTTACAACCGGGGCAATTAATGGTAAAAATCGTTAAAGATGAGTTAACCGAGTTGATGGGGGGGGATGTAGCCGGAGTGAATTTGTCTGGAAATCCATCTGTGATTTTGATGTCCGGTTTACAGGGATCCGGTAAAACCACTTTCTCCGGAAAGCTGGCAAATTTCCTGAAAACAAAGAAAAACAAAAAACCTTTATTGGTAGCCTGTGATATCTACCGACCGGCAGCGATCAATCAGTTGCACGTAGTTGGGGATCAAATCGGTGTGGAAGTATATTCCGAACCGGAAAATAAAAACCCGGTTGAAATTGCACAAAATGCAATTAAACACGCAAAAGCCAACGGTTATAATGTGGTGATTGTCGATACGGCCGGACGTTTGGCAGTTGACGAAGAGATGATGACCGAAATTGCCAATGTTCACAAAGCAATCGAACCACAGGAAACCCTTTTTGTAGTGGATTCCATGACGGGTCAGGATGCGGTAAATACGGCAAAAGCGTTTAACGATCGTTTGAATTTTGATGGAGTTGTGCTAACAAAATTAGACGGGGATACTCGTGGTGGAGCGGCTATTTCGATTAAATCGGTGGTAAACAAACCGATTAAATTTATCGGAACCGGAGAAAAAATGGAAGCGATTGACGTTTTCTATCCGTCACGTATGGCCGACCGTATTTTAGGTATGGGAGATGTAGTGTCCTTAGTGGAAAGAGCTCAGGAACAATATGACGAGGAAGAAGCACGAAAATTACAAAAGAAAATCGCGAAGAATGAATTCGGATTTGATGACTTCCTGACACAAATTCAGCAGGTTAAGAAAATGGGTAACATGAAAGACCTTGTCGGAATGATTCCCGGAGCTGGAAAAGCCTTGAAGGACGTGGAAATTGAAGACGATGCCTTCAAACATATTGAAGCCATTATTTATTCGATGACACCAGACGAACGAAAAAAACCGGCACTATTGGATGCGAAACGTAAAGCAAGAGTCGCGAAAGGATCCGGAACCAATATTCAGCAGGTAAATCAATTGCTGAAACAATTCGACCAGATGAGCAAAATGATGAAGATGATGCAGGGAGCAGGTGGGAAAAACCTGATGCGAATGATGGGAGGAATGAAAGGAATGAGATAAAATAAAGACGCGATTAGTCGCGTCTTCTTTTTTAGATAAAAACAACACACAAATACACACGAATGCAACTACTAGACGGAAAAAAGATTTCGGAGGAAATCAAAAATGAAATTGCTGCCGAAGTGCAGAAAATGAAAGAAAACGGAGAAAAGGTGCCGCACCTGGCGGCTGTAATCGTTGGAAACGACGGAGCGAGTCTTACTTATGTAGGTAGTAAAGTGAAAGCTTGCGAAAGAGTAGGCTTCGAATCGACTTTGGTAAAATTGCCAAGTACGACCTCAGAAACGGAATTACTGAAAAAAATCAAAGAATTAAACGAAGACGATGCTATCGATGGATTTATCGTGCAATTGCCGTTACCGGATCAGATTGATACGCAAAAAGTATTAATGGCGATCGATCCGAGTAAAGATGTGGATGGTTTTCATCCGGAGAATTTCGGAAAAATGGCATTGGATATGTCAACGTTTATTCCGGCGACACCATTTGGAATCCTGGAATTGTTAGAGCGTTACAACGTAGAAACAAAAGGAAAGCACACGGTGGTAATCGGAAGAAGTCATATTGTAGGGCGCCCGATGAGTATTTTGATGGGAAGAAAAGGGTTTCCTGGAAATTCTACAGTTACCTTAACGCATAGTCATACTAAAAATATTACCCAGATCACCAGTCAGGCGGATATTATTATCACGGCATTGGGAGTTCCTAATTATCTGAAAGCAGAAATGGTTAAGGATGATGTAGTGATCATCGATGTGGGAATTACCCGAGTGGCAGATGAAAAATCGGAAAAAGGATATGTGATCACCGGAGATGTCGATTTTGATAATGTAAGTAAAAAAGCATCCTTTATTACACCGGTACCGGGAGGTGTTGGTCCGATGACTATTGCAATGTTGATGAAAAATACATTATTAGCAAGAGAGCAAAAAAGATTAAAAGTAAAATAAAATGACCATTATTACGGTAACGTCCCAAGAGCAATTAGAAATTGTACGGTCTTTGGCCTATACCATCTGGCCGGATGCTTATGGCGCTATTTTATCGGAAGCGCAATTGGATTATATGCTTGATCAAATATATGCAATTCCGGCATTGGAGCAGCAACGGCAAAACGGACAACAATTTGTTTTGGCAGAAGAAGATGGGGTGTATTATGGATTTGCTTCTTTTCAGGTTAATTATAAAGAAGGGAAAACCAAATTGCATAAAATATACGTCCTGCCACAAACACAAGGTAAGGGGGTTGGAAAATCACTTTTGCAATATGTGGAATCGACAGTTGATCAAAATAAGAATTCAGCCTTGTTGTTAAATGTGAATCGTTTTAATAAAGCTATCGATTTTTATAGGAAACAAGGTTTTGAAGTGATCGGTGAAGAGGATATTGCTATCGGTGAAGGTTATCTGATGGAAGATTATATAATGGAGAAGAAAATAAAATAGTAGAAGCCGCAGGAAATCCTGCGGTTTTTTGTTTTTACACCTGACAGGTTTTCGAAAGCTGTCGGGTATTTTTATTATATAAAGTATCTTGATCAAAGGAATTTTTGGTTGGGATTTAGTATTACCTATATATAGTAGTAGCTTTTTTATTTACAGATATCCGATTTTTTACAACGGATCAGATATTATTTTTTAGAAAACGCACCTATATATAGGTATGATTGTACTAATTTCGGAAGACCTGACAGGTTTTTGGAACCTGTCATACCCGGTATATATAGTTTAAAAATGCGTAAAACCTTCCCAATCCTTGGATTTGCGCGAGCAAAGCCCGGATATTCGAAAAAAACATGTTGATGTTACGTCTTTGTAATGAGGTTGTTAAGAAAAAGATTTAAAAAAAGGTTTGATAAAGTTTGTAAAGATGGAAAAAGGTTCTAGTTTTGCAGCCGCAATAAGGGAGTTCATTGAAGTATAGTACGGCAGATTGGGATTGACTAAGGTTAGAAAAAAAGTCAAAAAAGATTTGCGAGAAATAAAAAAGTGATTTACCTTTGCCACCCGCAAAACAGGGAAGTTCTTAAAGATATTGAGTAAGATAAACGAAGAAAATTTTTTCAAAAAAAAATTCAAAAAAATCTTGCGAGAAACAAAAAGAATTTTTAGTTTTGCAGCCGCTAACAAGGAGACGCGTTAGTGATAAAACAAAGAGAATTAAGTTCATAGACATATTGGATTGACAGCATACAAAGAGAGAGTAAGATTTTTCGAGTATAACAAATTAGACCTAGAAATTATCGTAAAATATTAAAAATATACGATGAAGAGTTTGATCCTGGCTCAGGATGAACGCTAGCGGCAGGCCTAACACATGCAAGTCGAGGGGTAGGGTTAGCTTGCTAACCTGAGACCGGCGCACGGGTGCGTAACGCGTATGCAATCTACCTTGTACAGAGGGATAGCCCAGAGAAATTTGGATTAATACCTCATAGTATTATCGAATGGCATCATTTGATTATTAAAGTTCCAACGGTACAAGATGAGCATGCGTCCCATTAGTTAGTTGGTAAGGTAACGGCTTACCAAGACGATGATGGGTAGGGGTCCTGAGAGGGAGATCCCCCACACTGGTACTGAGACACGGACCAGACTCCTACGGGAGGCAGCAGTGAGGAATATTGGACAATGGGCGCAAGCCTGATCCAGCCATGCCGCGTGCAGGATGAAGCATCTATGGTGTGTAAACTGCTTTTATACAGGAAGAAACCCTACCACGTGTGGTAGATTGACGGTACTGTAGGAATAAGGATCGGCTAACTCCGTGCCAGCAGCCGCGGTAATACGGAGGATCCAAGCGTTATCCGGAATCATTGGGTTTAAAGGGTCCGTAGGCGGTTTTGTAAGTCAGTGGTGAAATCTGGTCGCTTAACGATCAAACGGCCATTGATACTGCAAGACTTGAATTATTGGGAAGTAACTAGAATATGTAGTGTAGCGGTGAAATGCTTAGATATTACATGGAATACCAATTGCGAAGGCAGGTTACTATCAATATATTGACGCTGATGGACGAAAGCGTGGGGAGCGAACAGGATTAGATACCCTGGTAGTCCACGCCGTAAACGATGGATACTAGCTGTTGGGCGCAAGCTCAGTGGCTAAGCGAAAGTGATAAGTATCCCACCTGGGGAGTACGAACGCAAGTTTGAAACTCAAAGGAATTGACGGGGGCCCGCACAAGCGGTGGAGCATGTGGTTTAATTCGATGATACGCGAGGAACCTTACCAGGGCTTAAATGTAGTGTGACAGATTTGGAAACAGATTTTTCTTCGGACACATTACAAGGTGCTGCATGGTTGTCGTCAGCTCGTGCCGTGAGGTGTCAGGTTAAGTCCTATAACGAGCGCAACCCCTGTTGTTAGTTGCCAGCGAGTCATGTCGGGAACTCTAACGAGACTGCCGGTGCAAACCGAGAGGAAGGTGGGGATGACGTCAAATCATCACGGCCCTTACGTCCTGGGCTACACACGTGCTACAATGGCCGGTACAGAGAGCAGCCACTGGGTGACCAGGAGCGAATCTATAAAACCGGTCACAGTTCGGATCGGAGTCTGCAACTCGACTCCGTGAAGCTGGAATCGCTAGTAATCGGATATCAGCCATGATCCGGTGAATACGTTCCCGGGCCTTGTACACACCGCCCGTCAAGCCATGGAAGCTGGGGGTACCTGAAGTCGGTGACCGCAAGGAGCTGCCTAGGGTAAAACTGGTAACTGGGGCTAAGTCGTAACAAGGTAGCCGTACCGGAAGGTGCGGCTGGAACACCTCCTTTCTAGAGACACGATAATTAGGGTTTATGCATACAAGAGATTTTACTCTCGCTGTTAGTTCAAAAAAAAGAAGAATAAGTAAAAAAAAGAGTTTATACTATTTTTAAAGAGTGATACTTAGGTTTTAGATATATCATTTAAAATTTAACGTTCAAAATTTAAAATAATTTAAAAATAGTCTCGTAGCTCAGCTGGTTAGAGTACTACACTGATAATGTAGGGGTCGGCAGTTCGAGTCTGCCCGGGACTACAATTTTTACTTATAAGGAAATTCTGGAAGTTGAGAATTGAATTAAAGATTGATTCAACATTCAAAATTCAACATTCAAAAAAAAAGAATGGGGGATTAGCTCAGCTGGCTAGAGCGCCTGCCTTGCACGCAGGAGGTCATCGGTTCGACTCCGATATTCTCCACTATCTTAGGAGGTAGAAAAGAGAAACAAGAATCAAGATAAAAGACGTTGTCTTTGATCTTTGTTCTAGACTCTTTCCTCTAAAAGAAACCGTTCATTGACATATTGAGATAAGAAAACAAAAAAATTAGAAAGCACAGAATTTAGGGTGTACCGTTAAGGTATATTTTAAAAAAAGTAAGTACAATAAGCAAAATAAGGGCGTATGGGGGATGCCTAGGCTCTCAGAGGCGAAGAAGGACGTGATAAGCTGCGAAAAGTTACGGGGATTGGCACATACGAATTGATCCGTAAATATCCGAATGGGGCAACCCACTATGTTGAAGACATAGTACATCGATAGATGGGCGAACCCGCTGAACTGAAACATCTAAGTAGGCGGAGGAGAAGAAAACAAAAGTGATTCCGTAAGTAGTGGCGAGCGAACGCGGAAAAGCCCAAACCAGAGCTGTTACGGCAGTTGTGGGGTTGTAGGACCACGATATTTCTTGCGGATTGAATTGGAATAACCTGGAAAGGTTAACGATATAGGGTGATAGTCCCGTACAAGTAAGAGAAGATAAGAATAGTGGTATCCTGAGTAGGGCGGGGCACGTGAAACCCTGTCTGAATCTGGCGGGACCATCCGCTAAGGCTAAATACTCCTGAGAGACCGATAGTGAACCAGTACCGTGAGGGAAAGGTGAAAAGAACCGTGAATAACGGAGTGAAAAAGATCCTGAAACCATACGCCTACAAGCGGTCGGAGCCCTTAAGTGGGGTGACGGCGTGCCTTTTGCATAATGAGCCTACGAGTTACCGTTGCTGGCAAGGATAAGCACTTCAGGTGTGGATCCGTAGCGAAAGCGAGTCTGAATAGGGCGCTATAGTCAGTAGTGGTAGACGCGAAACCGTGTGATCTACCCATGGGCAGGATGAAGCTGTGGTAACACACAGTGGAGGTCCGAACCGGTTGACGTTGAAAAGTCTTCGGATGACCTGTGGGTAGGGGTGAAAGGCCAATCAAACTCGGAAATAGCTCGTACTCCCCGAAATGCATTTAGGTGCAGCGCTGATTTAGTTATATAGAGGTAGAGCTACTGATTGGATGCGGGGGCTTCACCGCCTACCAATTCCTGACAAACTCCGAATGCTATATAATGATTTTCAGCAGTGAGGGCATGGGTGCTAAGGTCCATGTCCGAGAGGGAAAGAACCCAGACCATCAGCTAAGGTCCCCAAATGTATGCTAAGTTGAAAAAACGAGGTTTGTCTGCCCAGACAGCTAGGATGTTGGCTTGGAAGCAGCCATTCATTTAAAGAGTGCGTAACAGCTCACTAGTCGAGCGGACGAGCATGGATAATAATCGGGCATAAGTATACTACCGAAGCTATGGATTTGTATTTATATACAAGTGGTAGGGGAGCATTCTAAACTGGGTTGAAGGTGATATGTGAGTATTGCTGGACTGTTTAGAAAAGAAAATGTAGGCATAAGTAACGATAATGCGGGCGAGAAACCCGCACACCGAAAGACTAAGGTTTCCTCAGCTATGCTAATCAGCTGAGGGTTAGTCGGGTCCTAAGGCGAACCCGAAAGGGACAGTCGATGGCCAACGGGTTAATATTCCCGTACTACTTATAATTGTGATGGGGTGACGGAGTGATGAAAGTACCGCGAACTGACGGAATAGTTCGTTAAAGCACCTAGCTATAGGTCCCGTAGGCAAATCCGCGGGAACTGGTGAAATGCGATAGTACACGGAGTCTTCGGACAAAGTGATAGTGTACCTAAGGGCTTCCAAGAAAAACCTCTAAACTTAGATTATAAGTACCCGTACCGTAAACCGACACAGGTAGTCGAGGAGAGAATCCTAAGGTGCTCGAGAGATTCATGGCTAAGGAATTAGGCAAAATAGACCTGTAACTTCGGGAGAAAGGTCGCCAGCAGCAATGCTGGCCGCAGTGAAAAGGTCCAGGCGACTGTTTATCAAAAACACAGGGCTCTGCCAAATCGTAAGATGAAGTATAGGGCCTGACACCTGCCCGGTGCTGGAAGGTTAAGAGGAGATGTTATCTTCGGAGAAGCATTGAATTGAAGCCCCAGTAAACGGCGGCCGTAACTATAACGGTCCTAAGGTAGCGAAATTCCTTGTCGGGTAAGTTCCGACCTGCACGAATGGTGTAACGATCTGGACACTGTCTCAGCCATGAGCTCGGTGAAATTGTAGTATCGGTGAAGATGCCGATTACCCGCAGTGGGACGAAAAGACCCTGTGCACCTTTACTATAGCTTAGTATTGACCTTGGATAAGTGATGTGTAGGATAGGTGGGAGACTATGAAGCGGCTTCGCCAGGAGTTGTGGAGTCATTGTTGAAATACCACCCTTTGCTTATCTGAGGCCTAACTCTTCGATGAAGAGGACATTGCTTGGTGGGTAGTTTGACTGGGGTGGTCGCCTCCAAAAGAGTAACGGAGGCTTCTAAAGGTTCCCTCAGCACGCTTGGTAACCGTGCGTAGAGTGCAATGGCATAAGGGAGCTTGACTGAGAGACATACAGGTCGATCAGGTACGAAAGTAGAGCATAGTGATCCGGTGGTTCCGCATGGAAGGGCCATCGCTCAAAGGATAAAAGGTACGCCGGGGATAACAGGCTGATCTCCCCCAAGAGCTCATATCGACGGGGGGGTTTGGCACCTCGATGTCGGCTCGTCACATCCTGGGGCTGGAGAAGGTCCCAAGGGTTGGGCTGTTCGCCCATTAAAGTGGCACGCGAGCTGGGTTCAGAACGTCGTGAGACAGTTCGGTCTCTATCTACTGTGGGCGTTAGAAATTTGAGTGGATCTGACTCTAGTACGAGAGGACCGAGTTGGACAAACCTCTGGTGTATCTGTTGTTCCGCCAGGAGCACCGCAGAGTAGCTACGTTTGGAAGGGATAAGCGCTGAAAGCATATAAGCGCGAAACCCACCACAAGATGAGATTTCTTTAAAGGGTCGTGGAAGATGACCACGTTGATAGGCTATAGATGTAAAGGCAGTAATGTCATAGTCGAGTAGTACTAATAACCCGTAAGCTTATGTACGTGTCCTTCCGCCTTCGGGCGGAAGGGAAGTCTTTCTGAAAATTGTTTTTGATTTTTTATCTCAATATGTTACAATATTAGTGTTATACCTGAAGTATAATCAACGATTTAAGGTGGTTATTGCGGCGGGGCTCACCTCTTCCCATTCCGAACAGAGAAGTTAAGCCCGCCTGCGCAGATGGTACTGCAATCCTGTGGGAGAGTATGTCGCCGCCTTTCTTTTGAAAACCCTATCCATACGGATAGGGTTTTTTGTTTTATAAGATTACCAAAAAGGAGCTATCATAAAATGATCAGCTCCTTTTTTGCTATAAACTACACCTGACAAGTTCTAAAAACCTGTCAGATGTTCACCATAAACCATAAAAAAACCGGATCAAGTCCGGTTTAGTAATTATTTTAATGCGTTATTTATTTTTATTTCTGTTATAAGAAGTATTTCGATTGTTACTACCGCCTTTATTGTTACTAAAAGATCTTTTTGCAGGAGTAGCCGACGATTGTGTTTTAGGCTGCTGATGTACTTTTGCTTTGGGCAAACTGGCTTCTTCGGTTTTGCTGGAAGGAGCAATCAGCTCGTTAAGGGTTTTGATTTCACCGTCTGTTAGGTCGCGATATCGGCCTACCGGAATATCAAGGGAAATATTAATGATACGGACACGCTTTAAAGCGGTTACTTCATAATCAAGATATTCACACATTCGTCTAATTTGTCGGTTCAGTCCCTGCGTAAGGATAATCCGGAATACAAATTTACTGATTTGTTCCACCTTACATTTTTTTGTAATCGTATCTAAAATAGGAATTCCATTACCCATACGTTGTATAAAACGATCGGTTATGGGTTTGTTTACGGTTACGATATATTCCTTTTCGTGATTGTTACGGGCACGAAGGATTTTATTTACAATATCGCCATCATCGGTCATAAAAATCAAACCTTCACTGGCTTTGTCCAGACGTCCGATCGGGAAGATACGTTTCGGATAATTAATATAATCGACAATGTTATTGCGAACAGATTGGTTGGTCGTACATTCAATACCTACCGGCTTATAAAAAGCCAGATATACCGGTTTTTCAGTCTTTTCACGGACCAATTTACCATCGACTCTTACTTCGTCATCAAGAGTGACTTTAGTGCCCATTTCCGGGACTATTCCGTTTATGGTAACTCTTCCTTCTTCGATTAGCCTATCGGCTTCTCTACGGGAGCAAAATCCGGTTTCGGATAAGAATTTGTTAAGTCGTTTTAAATTTTCTTCCATCTGGCAAAAATACGCTAAATAATAAGGAATGACAATTTATAGCCGGTGAATTGCTTAATCGGCTTCAAAAAGGAAATGATAGATGCGTTGGTAAAGCTGATCGTCGTGCAAACTGTGTCCCAGTCCTTTTGTTGAGATAAACTCGGCTGTTTTCCAGGCTTCCGCGATCTGTTTTCCTTCGTTATAGGAAACAATAGTATCGTCTTCATCATGAGCTATCAGGCCTTTAAGGTTAAGTCCGGAGACAAAGCGTTTGCCTGAAAATTCGTTTGGATCGATATTAAAACGCTCCATGATTCGTTTTTCCAGAAGACGGGATACTTTTTTATTCAGACTTAGTGTTTTTTTATAATTGTTCAGTACAATCATAAATTCACTTGGAGCACCTAAAATGACCATTTTTTCCAATAAAGGATTCTGATAGGTGTACTGGTAATAAATACAGGTAGCACCGCCCATAGAATGGCCAATGATGGATGTAGGGTTGAATTTCTGCATGATAGCGTCTACAAAGCGCGCATATTCAGGAATGTTGAATTCGGTTCCGCTGGACAATCCCTGAGCCGGACCGTCGAGTGCAATAATGGTGCTTCCGGATTTTTTAAGCCATCCGATAAAGCGTTCCCATCGGGCGGCGTTACTTTCCCAGCCATGTACTAATAAAATACGATGATCATTCCCTTTCCAGGTATAGGTTTGAATCTGATGCTGACCAAAAGCGACCGTTTCCGGATGTGCTTCACTCAGTATTTTTGGGATTTTAGTAGCGTCGAGTTTTCCATCCCTGGGTTCTGTAAAAAAGCGATACGCCAGTTTTGTGGCTTTTTCGGGGAATAAAAAGCCCATAAGATTAATATACAATCCAATGGTTTTGGTTAGTATAAAATAGGATATTTTGTCAAACAGTTTCATAAAAAAAGCCTCCGGTTGGAGGCTTTAAGTTACTTATATTTTAGAGAATAATTGTTGCATTTTCTCTTTTTCTTCGTCTGCTAATGCGCTGTCAACTAAGATTCTTCCACTGTGCTCATCGGTGATGATTTTTTTACGGGAAGCGATCTCCATTTGCGTTTGTGGCGGGATTGTAAAGAAAGATCCTGCAGAAGCACCTCTTTCAATAGAAACGACTGCCAATCCGTTACGAACGCTGGTACGGATTCTGTTGTAAGCATTTAATAAACGCTCTTCAATCTGCTCCTGAAATTCAGCTGATTTTTCCAATAAGAAGTTTTCTTCTTTTTCGGTTTCAGACATGATGTCTTCCAATTCCGCTTTTTTGTGTTTTAAGTGCGATTGTCTGCCGTCTAATTTTTCTTTTGTTTGCGAGATCACTTCTTTTTTGTGCTCGATAGATGCTTTCATCTCACGGATGTGTTTTTCCGCTAATTGGATTTCCAATTCCTGAAATTCAACTTCTTTTGTTAAAGAGTTAAATTCACGGTTGTTACGAACATTCTTTTGTTGTTCGGTATATTTTTTAATCGATTCTTTATGACCGTCGATAGCATTCTTTTTTTCTTTGATTTGCTCTTCGATAGTCTCTAAATCTGCTTTCAATTTCTCTAAACGAGTGCTTAATCCAGCTACTTCATCTTCTAAATCTTCCACTTCAAGAGGTAATTCACCTCTTACATTTCTAATTTCATCAATGCGTGAATCGATTAACTGTAAGTCATAAATTGCTCGTAACTTCTCTTCTACACTTAGTTCTTTGATGTTTGCCATATTTTAAAAGTACTTAACTGGATTTGTATTTTCTTCCGATAAAATGATTGCAAAATTAGGAATTTTTTTCGTAAGATAATCAACTATATAGTTTTTTGTATACCTTTCACTTTCAAAATGCCCAATATCGGCTAAAAGTAGCTTGTTTTCGGCTTCATAAAACTGATGATATTTCAAATCAGCTGTGATAAAAGCATCTGCCTGAGCCGAAATAGCATTTCCAATCGCAAAACTTCCCGATCCGCCCAATACCGCTACTTTTTGTATTTTTTTACCGGAAAAGGCACTATGACGGATACCGTCGGCCTGCATTTTGTCTTTTACCAGTTGCAGGAATTCGGATTCATCCATCGGATTTTCCAGTTCGCCGGTCATGCCCAAGCCGATATTCTGATGTGCATTTTGCAATGCATAAATTTCATAGGCAACTTCTTCGTAAACGTGGTTTTGGAATAAGGCTTTTAAAATTTTGCTCTGAAGGTGTTTTTCAAAGGTTACTTCGATTTTAATTTCGGTTGCTTCTACAAATTCAAAACGCTCACCGATTTCCGGGTTGCTGTTTTCGTTACCCATATAAGAACCCATTCCCTGAGACGTAAAACTACAGTCTTCGTAATTTCCAATCTTTCCGGCTCCGGCTTCAAAAAGCGCGTTGCGAAGTGTTGTCGCGTTTTCCGGAATCGTATACGTAACCAGTTTTTGGATAAAATTGGCTTTTGGAATCAATACACGGGTGTTGGTAAGTCCGAGTGCATCACAAAAGATTTTATTGACACCTTGCTGATGGTTGTCCAACGCAGTATGAACGGCATAGATTGCAATATCATTTTTGATGGCTTTTAAAACAGAACGCTCGACATAATTTTTTCCGGTAATCTTTTTCAGACCCGAAAATAAAATCGGATGGAAGCAAACAATAAGATTGCATTCGCGTCGGATGGCTTCGTCGATTACATTTTCCAGTGCGTCGTGGCAAACGAGCACACCGGTTGCAGTGGTATTGGCATCGCCAACGAGTAAGCCCACATTGTCAAAGTCTTCGGCATAGGCCAGTGGCGCCATTTCTTCCAGTACGTCGAGTATTGCTTTTATTTTCATCAGAACGGTTTTATTTTGTGGATGGAACCGTTAGTTTTAAGCCCAAACCGGCTAAACTTTACGGTAAAAGTTATTTTCAAAGATAAAAAATAGCTACTTTCGTACTATGAATTTTTTGCGAAAAATACTTTTTCCTTTTTCCATCCTCTACGGATGCGTTACCGGGGTTCGTAATTTTTTGTATGACAAAGACATACTAAAATCCAGTTTTTTCAATACACCTGTAATTGCCGTTGGAAACCTTAGTGTTGGCGGAACCGGTAAAACACCGCAAATCGAATATTTGATCCGATTGTTGTCCGGTACCTATAAAGTTGCTACTTTGAGCAGAGGTTATAAACGTAAATCGGAAGGTTTTGTTTTGGCCGATACAAAAGCTACTGCGGAAATATTGGGAGACGAACCGTATCAGTTTTATAAAAAGTTTCCGAATATAAACGTAGCGGTTGATGCCAATCGAACCAACGGAATTACACAATTACTGGAATTGGTAAAACCGGAAGTGATTTTGCTGGACGATGCCTACCAACACCGTAAAGTAAAAGCCGGATTTTATATCTTGCTAACCGCCTATAACGATTTGTATATTGATGATCTGATCCTGCCGGCCGGAAATTTAAGGGAAAGCCGGGATGGTGTAGCGCGCGCTGCGATTATTGTGGTAACCAAATGTCCGCCATCGTTAACACAGATTCAGCAAAATGAAATAAAAGGACGACTAAAACTGAAGTCCTGCCAACAGTTGTTTTTTACCTGTATTAAATACGACGACAGTGTCTATTCGGAAAAAACAATATTAAAAGTTACCGGCCTGGATCCCGAAAACCTGTTCCTGGTAGCCGGAATTGCAAAACCCCAACCCTTTTTTGATCACCTAAAAGTAAAGGCGTCCAATTGTATGACCTTTCCGGATCATCATCATTTTACGAACAAGGATATTGCTGCGATTCTGGAAAAAGCCGGAACCAGAAAAATTATTACAACAGAAAAAGATTATGTGCGACTGGAAGGGAAATTGCCATCGGAGCAATTGTTTTACCTGCCCATCGTTAGCGCATTTTTAAATAATGAAAACGATTTTGATAAAACTATTTTAGATTATGTGGGAGCAAGTACAAGAAACAGTTAGTTACATTAAAGAAAAAACAAATTTTACTCCGGAATATGGTGTGATTTTAGGCTCCGGCCTGGGTGGATTCACCAATGATATTACAATTGAATTTACCTTGCCGTATAACGAGATTCCAAATTTTCCGGTATCGACCGTTCAGGGACATAAAGGCGCTTTGGTTTTCGGAACTATCGGGACTAAGAAAGTGGTAGCCATGCAAGGCCGTTTTCACTTTTACGAAGGTTATTCGATGAAAGAGGTAACCTTCCCGGTTCGTGTGATGAAATATTTAGGAGTGGAAAAATTAATCGTTTCGAATGCTTCGGGTGGTGTTAATCCGGACTATAAAGTAGGATCGATTGTGATTATTAAAGATCATATCAATATGATGCCGGAACATCCGCTGCGCGGAAAAAATGACGAGCGTTTCGGACCGCGTTTTGTGAATATGAGTGAACCGTATAGCCGTAAGATGATCGCCAAAGCAAAAGAACTGGCCGCAACTTTAGAAATTGAAGTACAGGACGGTGTGTATCTTGGCTTACAAGGGCCAACTTTCGAAACACTGGCCGAATACCGTATGGTGAAAACCGTTGGCGGCGATTGTGTTGGAATGTCGACAGTACCGGAAGTGATCGTGGCACGGCATATGAATATGGAGTGTTTTGGCATTTCGGTTATTACCGATATGGGCGACGAACACAGTATCGATACCATTACACATGATGAAGTATTGGAAGCAGCACAGGCAGCAGAACCGCATGTTCGAAATCTAATCCAAAATCTGATAGCGGCCTATTAATTGCCGTTTCTTGAAATGATGGTGGTCGCAATAATCTCGTAAAACTTTTCCGGATCGAAGGGTTTTGTGATCACCTCATTCATACCATATGAAAGCAGCATTTCGCGATTTTCGTCCAATGAAATAGCCGTTAAGGCAATGATCGGGGTTTGCATATCGAACTTGCGAATTTCTTCGGTGGCAATCGTTCCGTTAATTCCCGGAAGATGGACATCCATTAATACCAGATCGTATTCGTTTCGGTGTTTTTCCAAATGTTCAATCGCATCTTCTCCGTTTTCGATGATCGTACAAACCATTTGTTTACGTTCAAGCATTTTTTTAGTGATCATCTGATTGATTTTGTTGTCTTCAACCAAAAGTATTTTTTTATCGATTAGCCATTGTTCATCATAGCCCAATCCGGTTTTCTTTTCCACTTTAATTTCTTCGCCAATAGGGAACGCCAGGTCAAAATAGAATTTGGCACCTTTGTCCAGTTCGCTTTCCAGGTGAATTTTTCCGCCTAATATTTCAACCAGTCGTCGAACAATGGATAGTCCTAATCCGGTTCCGCCGTATTTACGGTTAATTTCTACCGAACCTTGTGTAAAACTGTCGAAAATAGTTTCCTGTTTTTCTTTTAAGATTCCAATTCCCGTATCGATAATTTCAAAATGCAGATCGACACAGTTGCCGTCTTTACCCGTTTGGAATACGTTAATCCATACATCGCCATCTTTGGTGAATTTCAGCGAGTTGTTTATAAGGTTGATCAATATTTGTGAAAGCTTGGTTGGATCACCAATCAGGAAGCTCGGAACAGTCTCTTCGATGTTGAGTCGGCAAATGACATTGTTGTTATTGGCGATCTCGACAAACGAATCCATAATATTCTGGAACAATTCCCGGATGTTAAAATTGATATGTTCTACTTCCAGAGCATTCGATTCTACCCGGTTGATTTCGAGGATATCGTTGATAAAAGTTGACAGGTAGTTTCCGGAAAACTTCAAGGAATTCAGGTATGTCAGCTGACTTTCCTTTGGTTTGTCTTCCAATAGAATATGTGTAATTCCGTTGATCGCATTTAATGGCGTGCGCAACTCATGACTCACGGTCGACAGGAATTCGGAACGTGCTTTGGAGGCTCGTTCGGCACGTTCTTTCTGAACTTCCAGTTCCAGATTTTTCTCTTTTAAAAGCTGGTTGGTTTTCTTACGGATGATGTTGTTTTTATAAAGCGAAAGACTGAGTAACGATAAAATAGAAATCAGCGCAATACTTAGAATACTGATTAACTTGGAAAACTTAATCGATTTTTCCTGTTCCTTGTTTTCCTTGTCCATTTTTTCAATGGTCTTAAGCTGCTCGTTGGCAATATAGCGTTCGAATGCGGCTTCACCGATACTGTCGTTGTTAATCGCCGAAAGGGAATCTTTCAGATGGACATAACGTTTCAGGTAATAGAACGACTGGTTGACACTGTTGGTTTTATTGTAAAGCGTACTGATTTTGCGAATGATTTTCAGCTTTTGGGAAATATTATTATTGCTGGTGAGTGCATTGGCTTTTTCCAGATAATCGATGGCTTTTTTGGGGTTGTTCCGCTCGTTGATTTCCGCCAGCTGATAATAGGCTTCCGCTTTTGTTTCAAAAAGATTGTCGATATTGTTTTTGGAAATGATGTTTTTAAACAGGGCAGTGGCCAGGTTGATATTCCCCTTTTTTTTATAAATGATTCCTTTTTGCAGGTTGATCAACTCAATTGCGTCGGGAATTTGTATTTGTTCGTAGATGGAAATGGCTTTGTCAAAATAATTTTCGGCGATCGCAAAACTGTTTTTGTCCAGATAGCATAATCCCAGATTGTAATAGCAAAACGCAATGTTGGACGACGGTTTTAAATTGTTGTAAATCGCCAGACTTCGAATAAAGTTTTCGATCGCGTCATCCGTCTTTTTTAACTGATAGTAAATGCCACCAATGGCCAGATAGGTGTCGGCCAGACCTTTTTCCAGATTGTTTCGGGTGGCATAATTAACCGCTTTTTTACCAAATTCTAATGCCTTATTATAGGTGTAATTGTTTTTATGAAAATTAGACAACTCCAAATAATAGGTAATGCTATCAACTTTTATTGGGGTGTTTTTTTCCTGAGAAAAACAGGGAATTCCTATGAAAAATAATAAAAGCAGGATATACTTCATTTCTTTGTTTAAAAAATCCGTATAAATATAGTTAATTATTTGGCATATGTATGTGTGATCAAATCTATTATTCGGGATGAATAACCAATTTCATTATCATACCAGCCTACTACTTTTACCATTTTATCGATTACCGAAGTTAGCTGTGCATCAAATAGACAGGAGGTCGGATTACCAATAATGTCTACCGAAACGATAGGATCTTCGGTATACGATAATGTACCTTTTAAAGTGGTTTCCGAGGCTTTACGAAAGGCTTCGTTAATTTCTTCTATGCTAACCTGACGCTTTACGTTAAAGGTGATGTCGGTCAGGGAACCGTCGGGAACCGGTACGCGTATACCACAACCACCCATTTTCCCATCCAGTTCCGGGAAAATTTTAGTTAAAGCTTTTGCCGCACCGGTCGTAGTAGGTACGATCGATTGTGCCGCGCCTCTGGCTCTTCGCAAGTCTTTGTGCGGTTGGTCATGCAGACTTTGATCGGTCGTATAGGAGTGTACTGTCGTGATATAGGCTTGTTCGATTCCACATAATTCCTGAATCACCTTGATCATCGGTGCAGCGTTGTTGGTCGTGCAACTGGCATTGGAAATTATACGTTCGGTACCGTCCAGAATGGAGTCGTTTACACCCAATACTACGGTTTTGATGGTATCGTCTTCTGCCGGAGCCGAAAGAATCACCTTTTTGGCGCCCGACGTAATATGCGCTTCGGCCAACGGATAGGTTTTGAATCTTCCGGTAGCTTCTACCACAATATCCACATCCAGCGGTTTCCAGTTTAATTTCGAAATTTCTTTTTCGTGGAAAAATGGAAAAGCTTTGCCATCGATACTAATGGACGTTTCATCAAACGTAACCGTATTGGGAAGTACGCCATGTATACTGTCATATTTGATCAAATGTGCCATCGTCCTGTTGTCGGCAATATCGTTAATCGCTACGACTTCTATGGCAGGATGGTTTAACAATAATCGGAACAGATTACGCCCGATTCTGCCAAAACCATTAATGGCAATTTTAATTTTTGGATTCATTGAGTGTCCGTATATTGTGGGTTGACCGTATTTATAAAATGTGTTTTTGAGCATGGTAGGACGAACGTACCAAAGCACCGCTTTCTACATGGCGGAATCCAAGCTCTTTACCGATGGCTTCGTATTTGGCAAATTGTTCCGGCGTGATAAATTCTTTTACCGGCAAGTGTTTTTTACTCGGTTGCAGGTATTGCCCGATGGTTACAATGTCTACATTCGCCTCGCGTAAGTCTTTCATTGTCTGAATAACTTCTTCTTCCGTTTCGCCCAAACCTAACATAATACCGGATTTGGTACGACGGATGCCCTGATCTTTTAAATATTTCAGTACGGCAAGACTACGATCATATTTCGCCTGAATCCGAACCTCACGGGTCAGACGGCGAACGGTTTCCATATTATGGGATACCACTTCCGGATTGGCTTCTACAATACGATCGATATTACGTTCCATACCCTGGAAATCCGGGATAAGGGTCTCTAAAGTAGTTTCCGGATTCATTCTACGGATGGCTTTTACGGTTTCTTTCCAGATAATGGAACCACCATCTTTAATATCGTCACGGTCTACGCTGGTAATTACTGCGTGTTTAATATTCATTAATTTGATCGAACGCGCTACTTTTTCCGGTTCGTCCCAGTCAACCGTTTCCGGACGCCCGGTTTTTACACCACAAAATCCGCACGAACGTGTACATACATTGCCCAGTATCATAAAGGTTGCGGTTCCTTCTCCCCAACATTCACCCATGTTCGGACAACTTCCTGAAGTACAAATCGTATTTAACTTGTATTTGTCTACCAGGCCCCTTAATTCGGTATATTTTTTTCCGGTCGGTAGCTTTACGCGTAACCATTTTGGTTTTCCGGTCGGAAGGATATTCGTGTCTAAAACAGTTTCCATTACTGATAATTTTGAAGTGCAAAGATACGTAATGTTGTTTATTTGTAATAGTCCGTTTAACGCATTTTTAATAGGCAATACTGTCTTGTGAATTATCTGAAAATGGTTTTGTTTTAAAAATTGTATCTTTGTAATTATCGATAAAAAGCCATTTAATCTATTCTATGTATAATGAAAACTACCAAATTATTTACCGAATTCTTTAATAATGAAAAATCTTCCGGGATTGTTCTGATTTTTTGTACCCTGATTTCCCTGATATTGGCGAACTCCGGTTTTCAGGAGGCGTATCAAAGTATCTGGCATTTCGAATTGGGGGCACATTCATTTGAACACTGGATTAATGATGGTTTGATGACTATCTTCTTTTTTCTGATTGGATTGGAATTGGAGCGGGAAATTTACAAAGGGGAACTTTCGAATATAAAAAATGCAATGTTGCCCATTTTTGCCGCTATTGGAGGAATGTTGGTTCCGGCAGCGATTTATATGATTTTTAATCACGGTACGCCAACTCAGGCGGGTGCCGGAATTCCAATGGCTACCGATATTGCTTTTGCGTTAGGGGTGTTGTCTTTATTGGGAAGTCGGGTACCGTTGTCGTTAAAAGTATTTCTGACCGCTTTGGCCGTAATCGACGATTTGGGTGCTATTATGGTGATTGCTGTTTTTTATACCGATCATTTGTCTGTACTGAATCTGGGAATTGCATTGGGAATCATGGCGGTGCTGTTTGTCTTTAATCGTTTAAAAGTGAATAATCCGTTTCCGTATCTTTTAGGAGGTGTGTTGATGTGGTATTTTATGCTCAATTCCGGAATTCACGCCACAATAACCGGTGTATTACTGGCTTTTGTGGTACCTTTTGGTGATGGCGGTAAAAAAACAATTTCCTATAAAATGCAACACGCTTTACACAAACCGGTAGCGTTTTTTATACTGCCGTTGTTTGCTTTGGCGAATACGGCCATTGTTATTGGAAACGATTGGGTGGAAGGATTGGCACACGAAAACAGTATCGGGATTTTCCTTGGATTGGTAATCGGAAAACCGCTGGGAATATTTTTATTCAGTTTTGCGGTAGTAGCTGTCGGGATTTGTAAACTACCGGACGATTTAAAATGGAAACAAATACTGGCAACCGGTTTTCTCGCCGGTATCGGTTTTACGATGTCGATATTTATAACTTTACTGGCGTTTAAATCGCAGACCGAAGATATTACGATTTCCAAAATTGCCATCCTGATTTCGTCATTGGTGGCCGGAGTTATCGGATTTGTTTTTCTGAAATTTTCACTGGATACGAAAAAGGAAATCTTATAAAAGGAGCCTGGATATAAATTGAAAAAGCCTGTCGGATAGCTATCCGACAGGCTTTTACATATAGCATCTTTTCTCTTTTCTCCTCCTTCTTAATTAACATTCACGGTTATCGGAAGATTATAAGCGGTTCGTGCCGGCTGACCGTTTCGGTAGCCCGGTGTCCATTTGGTAGTCATGGAATTTAACACCCGAATGGCTTCTTTACCCAAACCATATCCCGGATCTCGTGTTACCCGGATATTGGATAAGCTACCGTCTTTTTCGACCACGAAATACACCATTACTTTTAATGTTTTAAGTTCTTCCATTTCGGGCGTTTTAAAACGTTTGCCAATGGTGGCTAAAAAAGCGTCGATTCCGCCCGGATATTGTGGTAAGGCTTCCAGCTCGTAGGTGGAGTTGATCGTGTTTGTACCCTCCGTTCCGGTTCCGTTTCCATTCCCGGTTGGCTGTGAAGCAACACTAAGACTGGTGGTGGTTCCGGTTCCTTCACTGTTTTCGGTACTGATAGCCGCATTTTTTAATTCCTCATTAGTGGGAACTTCCTGAGTAGCCTGATTTTTAGCTACAGGCGTAAATCCAATATATTTAATTTTTTTTACCGGATCGGAAGGTGTGGTTTCCAATTTTGGCTCCTCTGTTTTTTCGGGTAGTCTGGGTGTAAGATCAGCAATAACAATTATATCACCGGGTATTTTAGGGATATTATCCGCTATATCGTTTTCGTTGTTATGTGAATTTACAATAATCGGAACAGCAATAGCAGAACTTAATAGTAAAACACCAACACACAAAGCTTTTAATGTTGTTTTTGGATTTTCGGCTCGTAATTGATAGGCGCCGTAGGCTTTGTTACGGCCTTCAAAAACCAAATTGATCCATTTGGTTTCGTAGATGTTTAATTTAGACATGATAACGTAGTTTAAGGTTAGAATATAGTGGTATATACCTGTATAACGTTATGTGTTGTGGTATTAGTATTTGAAATGTTAATAAAATAAGAAATATTTATCTTGCTTGATATTTTGTGAATAAATTTGAGGGTTTTTGGAGGTTGAGTTGTGAAAAATAAAATTATTTTTTCTGCTGAATGATTTCCGCCAGTAGTTTTTTAGCCCGGAGCAATTTGATTTTTACATTGTTTAACGGTTCTTCCAACTGATCGGCTATTTCCTGATAGGTCATCTCCTGGAAGTACCGCAATTGAATGACTTCCTGATAAGCGGGTTTTAATTCTTTAATGTATTGTAATAACCGCGCCAGATTTTGCTCTTTAATAATCTCATCTTCAATACTGGGAGTGGAGTCGATTACATTATAGGCCTGTTGATTTTCTTCGTCGATGGTACCTAAAAATAAAGCCGATTTCTTTTTGCGCAGTATGTCGATATGTACATTTTTGGCAATGGCAATCAGCCAGGTGTTAAACCCGAACTCGGGATTATAGGTGGTAATTTTATCAAAAGCTTTGGCGAACGTTTCGA
Organism: Flavobacterium sp. WV_118_3; assembly: GCF_039778605.1. Classification (NCBI taxonomy): domain Bacteria; kingdom Pseudomonadati; phylum Bacteroidota; class Flavobacteriia; order Flavobacteriales; family Flavobacteriaceae; genus Flavobacterium; species Flavobacterium sp. WV_118_3. Next base: position 403,003 of record NZ_CP156060.1, read on the forward strand.
TGGCGATATCTTCCGTATCGGTTTCGTTTTCCGTACGTTTTAACATAAATCCGTAGATCTCATTCCAGAAAAAGTCCAGTAAAAACGTAAAAGCTACCTGATCGCCGGCTTTTGCTTTTTCAATATTCTTTTGAATTATTTCCGAATTTATTTCCAATGTACCGGTTTTGAAAAAGAGTTGGTAAAATACACGTTTAGTTGTGTGAAGATAAGGATTAATTCGATAATCGGAAACCAATACATGACATCTTTTTCGTGCAGTTTGCCCGAAGCATAGCCTAAAGTGAACCAGGTGACAATATAACGGACAACGATTAATCCTGCTACAATCATCCATTGAAATTGGAATGCCAGTAATAAAATGGCCAGTATAAAAAAGGAAAGCTGTGAGAAAAAGAAAAGTCCCAATTGGAATTTATCAAAGCTTTTGTAATAGGACGCTGTCGAAACATGACGTCGCTTTTGCTGAAACCAGGTTTTATAGCTCGTTTTGGGTGCCGAAATGGTAAAGCTTTCCGGGCTGTAACAAATCGCTGTATTTTTATGGTTTGCCGCCTGATTGATAAACAGATCATCATCGCCGGAGCGTACTTTCATATGATCCATAAAACCGTTTACTTTGAAAAATTCTTCTCTTTTATACGCCAGATTCCGACCTACGCCCATATAGGGTTTGCCCATTTTGGCCCACGAAAAATACTGAACAGCCGTTAAAAGGGTTTCAAAACGGATAATCTTATTTAAAAAGGATCCTTTGATTTTTTCGTAAGCACCATATCCTAAAATGATGGTTTTATGTAAGGTAAACTGAGAGGTCATTTGGGTAATCCAATCCTTGGAAGTCGGATAACAATCAGCATCGGTAAAGAGTAAATATTCTTTTCGGGCGGCTTTAATTCCAAGTGTTAACGCGAATTTTTTATTTCCCCAGAACGCTTCGTTATTCTGAACCTTTACCAGTCGGATATTGGCATATTGTTTTTCAAACGCTTCAAAAATTTCCAGTGTATCGTCGCTGGAAGCATCGTCAATTAAAACAATCTCGTAGTCAGGATAGTTCTGATCGGCTAAAAGCGGGATAAATTTGGTTACGTTTTCCGCTTCATTTTTAGCGCATACAATTACCGAAACCGGAATGCGTTTCGACGTAATCTTTTGAGCCGGAGCGAATGCAAATTTGCCAAAAATGATCAAATAGTAGAAAATCTGGATGGCAATAATTCCGATAAAAATATAGAGTAGAATTGTTAACATATGCAATTCATCAGGGATTAAAGAAGGGACAAAGGTACGAATCAAATGTTAAATCCCAATTGGATTTTAACAAATTCCTCGAAGCTTATTTCCGGTTTTTTCGCATTTCCCGGGCAATATGAATCGCATTCGGATCCTTTTGGTTTTCCAGTTTTTCGATAATAGCCGTATGGTTCTTGTCGTCGCGGTTTTGAGAGAGTTTGTGAACCGCCTGAATTTGATCAATGCTAATTTCAAAAGCTGTAATGCCGTTTACCTGGCGCATGGTTTTAGCGGACAGGTTTTCGATTTTTGTTGGATTTTCGGAAGTGGCTTCGTATTTGTCGACCAGCTTTTTTAGCGAAAATAAAAGTTCATCGCCTTCGATGATGCGAATGGTACCGTAAATATGTACCGCAATATAATTCCATGTCGGAACATTTTCATGATCATACCAGGAAGAGGAAATATAATGGTATGGTCCGTTGAAAATCGCCAATACCGTAGCGCCATTTTGTAAGGCTGCAGCTTGCGGATTGGCTTTGGCAATATGACCGTAAAGTATTTCCTGACCATCCGGATTGTATTCGAGTTCCAATGGAATATGAGTGCCCCATGGTTTTCCTTCGGTTTGATTGATCAGTATCCCAAAACTGTTCTGTCGGATAAAATCACGGATCGCTTCGGGATCGTTGTTCTGATACTGCTCGTCGCTATACATTTTTAGATAATATTGACTTCGGCTTCTATTGCAATTCCGAATTTATCAAAAATGGTTTTCTGGATGTTTTTCGATACCGCCAGAATTTCCGCTCCGGTGGCATTTCCGTAGTTTACCAATACCAATGCCTGGTGTTGGTGTATTCCGGCATCGCCAAATCGTTTGCCTTTAAAACCGGCTTGCTCGATAAGCCATCCCGCCGGTACTTTGACTTCCGTTTCGGAAACCGTATAATGCGGCATGTCGGGATACTGACTTTGTATTTTGTCGTAGGCCGTTTTTGGAATCACCGGGTTTTTAAAGAAACTACCACTGTTTCCAAGTTCTTTTGGATCCGGAAGTTTACTCTGACGGATGGCGATCACCGCATTGCTCACATCTTTAATCGTCGGATGGGTAATATTATGTCGCGTTAGTTCGGCTTCGATCGCACCATATGAGGTGTTGATTTTATGATGGTTTCGGGTTAGTTTAAAAGTAACCGACAGGATTACAAAGCGATCCTTTTCCTGATTTTTAAAGATACTTTCGCGGTAACCAAACTGGCATTGCGCTTTGTCGAAAGTTACAATTTTCTGTGTTGTAATATTCATCGCCCGACAAGAGACAAAGCTGTCTTTGATTTCTACACCGTAAGCACCGATATTTTGAATTGGAGTCGTACCTACATTTCCGGGAATCAACGACAGGTTTTCCAATCCGCCAAGTCCCTGATCAATGCACCAAAGTACAAATTCATGCCAGTTTTCACCGGCTTCTGCCTGAACCAATGCATAATCGTCGTTTTCTTCAAGAATGCTTTTTCCCTTTAAATTAACATGGATTACCAGTCGGTCGATATCTTTAGTGAGTAGCATGTTACTGCCGCCACCCAAAATAAAAGGTTTTTCCGAATGGTGCTGTTGTAAAATAGTCGCCAGTTCTGTTTCGTTTGTAACCGAAACAAAAGTTTTGGCCTTAGCATCAATTCCGAATGTATTGTATTTTTGAAGCGAAAAGTCTGAAGAAATGTTCATGAATGAGTATGCTTTTTTGATGGTGTAAAAATAGGTAAACCATTTTGATTTCCGTTTCTTTTCACAATCAGAATTCTTAAAAAACTATGGTGATCAACTTACAGTTTTTAAAATTTTGCTATAAAGTTCTTCCTTGTTTACCGGTTTGATAATAACAGTTTCAAACGGAGAATCATCAGTAGCTTTTTCCTGTGTCCAATAATCATCACCGGTTACTGCTATAATCGGTATCGAATGGGTTTTGCGTATTTCCCGGGCGAGTTGAATACCGGAAAGTGTACCCAATTGTAAGTCGGTTATGATCAGATCAGCGGTATGATTGTTAAGATGATTATGCAATCCGGTGGCCGTTGTAAAAGTGCTGACTTCGGCATTGGTATTGCTGATCATCTTTTTAAGGCTGACCAACGTGATGGCATCATCGTCTACGATGACAATAGCTAGTGGTTTTTTACGGTTGATTTCCAATAGTTGCTCCAGACTTGTTTTAATATCGCGGGATTTGTTTAAGAGTAGCGAAAAACGAACTTCGGTGCCTTTTTGTAGGACACTGTTTACGGTGATCGTGCCGCCAAAAAGATCGACAATTTCTTTACACAGGTTTAAGCCAAGTCCGGCGCCAAGCTTGATTTGTTCGGAATGGAATTTACTCTGATAATGTTGATCAAATATGTTTTCCAGGTCTTCAGACGGAATACCGGCTCCGGTGTCTTTAATCGTAACTTCCAAAAGGTATTGCGTGCCTTGATCCGATAAACCGGCCGTTACGGTAATACTTCCCTGATCGGTAAACTTGATGGCATTTCCAATAATATTATAAAAAAGCTGGTGTATTTTTACATTATCCGCCCAGACTATAGTGTCTAGTTTTGAGTCAATCGTATGATTCAAATCGATTTTTTTGATTTCGGCCAACGAACGTAATGATTCCAATACCGATAGGATTTCGTTTTTCAGGTTGAAGTTAGAATTGTATAAGACCAGTTTGCTGCTTTTGTTTTTAAAAAAGTCGAGAATCTGATTGACGGTAATCTGCAGGGAGTTGGACGTGAAAATTAACGAATTGACCGTAGAAAGTGCCGTTTCCGGTAGTGTAGCCGATTTTAGCCGTTTCGAAAAGTTCGAGATAATATGAAGCGGTGCCCGCATTTCGTGACTCAGCATGCCAATGATACGGTTTTTGAATTCCAGATTTTTTTCGGCTTCGGTCTTGGCGTCCAATAGGCTCTTTTCGTAGATATACGCAAATTGCGTGTAAAACAGCAGGATTATCGTGATGAGAACCATGATCGGCAGTAATGCCAGAATCAGGGTACGCTGTTTTTCGATGTTTTTGAGTGCTGTTGCGTATTTTAATTTGTCGAGTTCCTGAGCCGAATCCGAGTAAACCTGTAATATCTCCTGACTGTTGCGTAGTATGGTTTTGTTGATTTCCAATAATTCCCGATCCTTTTTCCGAAGGTTGTTATAGGTGCGGTTTAGTTTTTTAAACTCCTGGGTGTAATAGTGGTCAATGGTGCTAAAGGTG